>JBEBCR010000449.1:0-6857 GCA_041157565.1 Planctomycetota bacterium
AGCAGCGCGGGTGGTGGTCGCGTCCGTAGTCCGACTCCGTCATGCGGCCTTGGCAGTACGCCGTGCGGCCGAACTCGCCGCCCCACACGACCAGCGTGTCCTCGAGCAGCCCGCGCTCGGCCAGGTCGGCCACCAGCGCCGCCGAGGGCTGGTCGGTCTGCCTGCACTGGTGCGCGACGCCGCCGGGGAGGTTGGCGTGCTGGTCCCAGCCTTGGTGGAACAACTGGACGAAGCGCACGCCGCGCTCGACCAGTCGACGCGCGAGCAGGCAGTTGGCGGCGTAGGTGCCCGGATCGCGCGAGCCAGGCCCGTAGCGTTCGAAGGTCGCGTCCGCCTCGCCGGCGAAGCCGACGGCCTCGGGCACGCTCGTCTGCATGCGGAAGGCGAGCTCGGCCTGCGCGAGGCGCGCGTCGACCTCGGGGTCGCCCTCGCGCGCCGCCACGTCGCGCGACATGCGCCGCAACGCGTCCAAGGTGGCGCGTCGATCGTCGCGCGACACGCCGTCGGGGTCGGCGAGGTACAGCACCGCGTCCTTGCCGGAGCGGAAGCGCGTGCCCTGGTGCTCGCTGGGCAGGAAGCCCGCGCTCCACAAGCGCGAGTACAGCGGCTGGTCGCGCGAGGCGTCCTTCGACACCAGCACGACGAACGTGGGCAGGTCGCGGTTCATCGAGCCCAGCCCGTAGGACAACCACGAGCCCATCGAGGGTCGACCGGCGATCTGCGAGCCCGAGCAGAAGAACGTGATCGCGGGATCGTGGTTGATGGCCTCGGTGTGGACCGCGCGCAGCAGGCACAGGTGCTTGGAGACGCTCCTCGTGTGCGGGAGGAGCTCGCTCCACTCGACGCCCGTCGCGGAATCGGCGACGAACTTGGCGAAGGAGGCGGCCACGGGCAGCATGGCCTGGTTGCCGCTCATGCCGGTCAGGCGCTGGCCGCGGCGCACGCTGTCGGGCAGCGGCTGCCCGTGGAGCGCGCGCAGGCCCGGCTTGGGATCGAAGGTCTCGAACTGCGCAGGCCCGCCGGCCTGGAACAAGTAGATGACGCGCTTGGCCTTGGGGGCGAAGTGCGGCGCGCCGCGCGCCTCGGGCGCCTGTCGCGGCGCGGCGCCGAGCACGTCGGACAGCGCCAGCGCGCCGAGGCCCAGCCCCGCCCCGCGCAGCACTGCGCGACGATCCGGTCCGGCGGGACGCGCGTGCGTGTCGTGCGGACCGTGGTCCTTCATCGGGACATCAGCGCTCCATCGCTGGCGTGCACGGCGCCGCAGGCGAGCGTCAGCGCGGCGAGCTCCGCGTCCTCGGATCCGCACAGCTTGCGCGCGTCCTCGGGTGCCGCCGCGTAGCGTCGCGTGGCCTCCGCCACGAGCTGCACGAGCGCGGCTTGCTCCTCCGGGCTGGGCGCGCGCGTGCACACCAGCGCGTGCAACCGCGCGACGCGCGCCTCGATCCCGACGGCCTCGGCCTGGGCTCGCTTGGCCGTGGCGCGCGCCGCCTCGAGGTGCACGCGATCGTTCCACGCCACAAGCGCCTGCAGCGGCGTGTTGGTCGAGCCGCGACGCGCCACGCAGGCTTCGCGGGCCCCCGCGTCGAAGGCCGCCATGTTCGGCGGAGGCACGGTGCGCTTGCGGAAGGTGTAGACGCCGCGCCGCCGCGAGTTCGGTCCTATGTCCGGCACGTAGTTGCCGACCTGCCCGGCCTCGTGCCACAGGCCTTCGGGCTCCCACGGCCTGGCCGAGGGACCGCCGAACACCTCGTGCAGGATCCCGCCGGCGAACAACGCCTGGTCGCGCAGCATCTCCGCGCTCAAGCGCATCGTCGGGCCGCGCGACAGGGCGACGTTCCTCGGATCGGCCTCGCGCTTCGAGGGC
Organism: Planctomycetota bacterium; assembly: GCA_041157565.1. GTDB lineage: Bacteria > Planctomycetota > UBA1135 > UBA1135 > SXXH01. Next base: position 1,865 of record JBEBCR010000449.1, read on the forward strand.
GCGCAGCTCGATCTCTGGCGGAACGTGCTCGAAGTCGCCAGGCGCTTGAGCATGCGGCGCGTGTTCCACGCGCTGCCCGGCGCGCCATCGCCGTGCGCGTAGTCGTGGGCCAGGAGGTCGAGGAGCGCTTCCTGCGCCGGCATCGCGCCCTGCAGGCCGAAGTTCTCCGCCGTCTCCACCAGTCCGACGCCGAACACCTGCGTCCACAGCCGGTTGACCTGCACCCGCGCCGTCAGTGGATGGCGCGGATCGAGCAGCCAGCGCGCGAGCCCCATGCGGTTCCTCGGCAGCGCCGGATCGAACGGCAGCACCGCGTCCAGCGCGCCCGGTTCGACGGCCTGCGAGAGGTCGGGCTGGTCGTAGGCGCCGCGGCGCAGCACGTGCGTCGGCCGAGCCCACGGACTGTCCGCCATGCAGGCGAAGCGAGGCACGGGATCGAGGTGCGCCGCCAACGCGCGCTGGGCGTCGCGCCAGGCGTCGCGCGCGGCCACCACGTCCGCGGCGCGTTCGGCCGCGTGCTCCGCGCGCAGCGCTTCGTCGTCGTCCTCGAGCGCGAGGCCGTCGGCGCGCGCCACGAGGCGCGCCTGCCATCGCGTCAACTCCGAGCGCCACACGCGCAGCTCGTCCATGGCCCCGGAGCGGAAGCCCACGCCGCGCGAGCGCGAGCCGACCTCCAACGCGTGGCCGGCGAGCGGCCCGTCGAGCGCGTCGCGCACCACTTCGATCCCGGCCGGCTGGCCGTCGAGCTGGAGGCGCAGTCCGGCGGCGCGCGACGATCCGTCGTAGGTGGCCACCACGTGCACCCATCGTCCGACGGGCAGCGTGTCCAGCGTCCTGATGCTGGCGGCGGAGCCGGGCCAGTAGTGGATGGCGCTCCAGCGCAGTCGGCCGTCCTCGACCTCGAGCTCGATGCCCGATGCGTCGGCGTCCTGCGTGTAGAAGCCGGACGCCTGCACCAAGGCGGCCCGCGCGTTGCGCTCGCCGAGCCGGATCCACGCGGCGAGCGACACTGCGTCGTGGCGGCCGATGCCCGACACGCCATCGAGCCACAAGCCGCCATCCCCGTCGAAGGCCATGGCCTGGCCGCGCGCGCCGTCGACGAGCCTCACGGCGCCCAGCTGCTCGGGCCGGCGGCGATCGATGCTGGCGGGCTTCCTGCCGGACACGGCGTTGGGAGTGACGTCGTCGGCCAGCGACTCGAACGAGTACGCGTCGTCCGGCGCCGGCGCGGAAGCCGCGTTCGGACCGCCCAGGGAGAAGCGCGCCAGCGCAGCGGCGCGCAGCGTCGACCACTCCTCGCGGCGCGCGACCTCCGCGGCTTCGAGCTCGCGCGTGCGCGCTTCCTGCTCGGGCGTCTGCAAGCGCACGTACGGCGGCGGCGCGTCGCCCGGCAGCGAGTAGGGCTTCAACCCGTTCTCGTCGATGCGCCCGAACATCGCCGCCAGTCCGTGGAACTCGCGCGTCGACACGGGATCGTGCTTGTGGTCGTGGCAGCGCGCGCAGTCTAGCGTGAGTCCGAGGAACGCCGTGCCGAAGGTCCCCACGCGGTCGGCGATGCCTTCCTGCCGGAACTCCTCGGCGATGGAGCCGCCTTCCTCGGTCAGGCGATGCAGGCGCTGGAAGCCGGTCGCCACGCGGTCGGCGATGGTCGCCCCGGGCTTCAGGTCGCCCGCGAGCACGTCGACGACGAACTGGTCGTAGGGCTGGTTGGAGCGCAGAGACTGCAGCAGCCAGTCGCGCCACGGCCACGCGAACGAAGGATTGTCCGTCTGGTACCCGTGCGTGTCGGCGTAGCGCGCGAGGTCGAGCCAGCTGGTCGCCATGTGCTCGGCGGCGCGCGGCGAATCGAGCAGCGCGTCGATGCGCGCCTCGTAGGCGGCGTCGGACGGATCCGCCGCGAAGGCCAGCGCCTCCTCCGGAGTCGGAGGCAGGCCGGTCAAGGCCAGCGAGGCGCGGCGCAGGAGCGTCGTCGGATCGGCCTGCGGTTCGGGCGCCAAGCCGCGCGCTTCGAGTCCGGCGAGCACCAGCGCGTCGAGCGGATCGCGCGCCCAGGTCGCGTCGGCGACCACCGGCGCATCGGGGCGGCGCGGCGCCACGAAGGCCCAGTGCGGCTCGTACCTCGCGCCCGCGTCGATCCACGAAAGGAGCAGGTCGCGCTCGGCGCTCGACAAGGGGTGCTTGAACTCGGCCGGAGGCATGGCCTCCTCGTCGTCGGCGTCGAGCAGGATGCGCCGCGCCAGCTCGCTCTCGCCACGCGAGCCGGGCACGATGGCGCGCGCGCCGCTCTTCAGCTCGGCGCGCGCTCCATCCTCGCGGTCGAGGCGCAGTCCCGCCTTGCGCTGCGCCTCGTCCGGGCCGTGGCAGGCGAAGCAGCGGTCGGCGAGCAAGGGACGCACTTCGCGGCCGTAGTCCGGTCCGCCGCTCGACGCCAAGGCGCCGCCGCCGAGCAACACGACGGCGAAGAGGACGCGGCGGACGGGGGGCATGCGACGAAGATACCACCGGGCGCGTCGCGCGCGGGCGGCCGCTGTTGATCGCCCAACGCCGATCCGACACACTCCTCGCGCCTTCGGCCGAGCCGGGGCGCACACCCAACGGACACACGCGATGCCCTTCGAACACCAGTTGACCAAGGTCCTCTCGCAGGACGGCTTCCTCGCGGCCCTCGACCAGAGCGGCGGCAGCACGCCCAAGGCGCTGCGCCTGTACGGCGTGCCCGAGACCGCCTATTCGGGCGAGGAGCAGATGTACGCCAAGGTGCACGAGATGCGCACGCGCATCATCACCTCGCCGGCCTTCAACGGCGACCGCATCCTCGGCGCGATCCTGTTCGAGAACACGATGGATCGCCAGATCCGCGGCAAGGGCAGCGCGCAGTACTTGTGGCACGAGAAGCGCGTCGTGCCCTTCCTCAAGGTGGACAAGGGCCTCGCCGCCGAGGCCGACGGCGTCCAGTTGATGAAGGAGATCCCCGGCCTCGAGGAGCTGCTCGACCGCGCCCAGAAGAACGAGGTCTTCGGCACGAAGATGCGCTCGGTCGTCAAGCAGGCCAGCAAGTCCGGCATCGCCAAGGTCGTCGAGCAGCAGTTCCAGGTCGGCCTGCAGATCGTCGACAACGGCCTCGTGCCGATCATCGAGCCCGAGGTCGACATCGATTGCCCCGACAAGGCCGGCGCGGAGCGCCTGCTCGAGGAGGCGCTCGTCGCCCGCCTCGACGAGCTGGAGTACCACCAGCTCGTCATGCTCAAGCTGACGCTGCCGGAAGTGGACAACTTCTACGCGCGCCTGATCGAGCACCCGAACGTCGTGCGGGTCGTGGCCTTGTCCGGCGGCTACACGCGCGTGCGCAGCAACCAGAAGCTCGCCCGCAACGAAGGCATGATCGCCAGCTTCAGCCGCGCCCTGTCGGAGGGGTTGACGGCCCAGCAGAGCGACGCCGAGTTCGACGAGGCGCTCGAGGAGGCGATCCAGGGCATCTTCGAGGCTTCGCGCACCTGACCGCTCGCCGCCGCGGATCCAAGGATCGCCCGCCGCGCGCCCGCCCGGCGGGCGATCCTGCTTGCGGGGCCGGACGATCGCCTCAATCGACGTAGCCGGCTTCGGGCAGGAACTCGGCGAGGCTGTCGCCGAGGTCGCGCGCGAGGCGGCGCAGGTCGTCGCGCTGGCGCCCGAACTCGAACTGCATGGCGTCGATGCCGTCGGGGCTGGTCGCGCCGTAGGTGGCGACGATGTGGCCGCCTTCGAACAAGTTCTCCTTGGCGCGCGAGCCGTCGGCCGAGGGTTCGGGCACGACCTCGTGGCCGCGCGCGGCGAGGCGCCGATCCAGCGACTTCGGGCCGAGCAGCCAGTCCTCGCCCAGCCGTTCGCGCAACCGCGCCATGGTGCGCCCGTCGCGCGTGCCGCGCGCCACGACGTCGGGCTGGCGCGCCTGCCCATGCAGGTCGACGAGCAGCGCCTCGCCGAAGCGCGTGCGGCACTCGTCGACGGCGACGCGCAGCGCATGGTGGTACGCGCGCCAATGCGCGCCGGCGCGTTCGTCCTCGAAGGCCTCTTCGGCCGGACGGTTGGCGTCCGCGTCCTTGCGCGAGAACTGCGCCACGACGACGTATGGCTTCGCGCCGAGCTTGTCGACCACGCGTTGCGCCACGAGCAGCGCCAACTCGGCCGTGTCCTCGTCGCGCACGAGGACGCCCGTCCCGCGGTCCGCCCCGCCCCTCACGCGCGCGCGGCCGCCGTGCGGCGCGCTGATCACGAGCGGCAGATCGCCGCGCCAGGCGACCACGAGGGCGTCGGAAGGAACGAGCTCGGTCCGCCCGGCCGCGGCGGGTCTTGCCGCGCCGGGCTCGCCGTCCTCGACGGCGCGCGACCACGCGAGTCCGACGGCGAGCGCGCACGCGCCCAAGGCGATCATGGCTTGCATGGCCGCGATGCTAGCCGCCGGCCGGACGAGTCGCGCAGGGCCAGGCCGCATCGTGCGCATGGCCTGCCGCGCGCCGCGGCGGTAGCCTCGCGCTCATGCTAAGGAAGATCCTGCTCGTGCTGTTGGCGATCCTCTTCGTGGCGCTCCTCGTGGGGTTGGCCTTGCCGACCGCCTTCGAGGTGGAGCGCGGCATCATCGTGCAGTCGCCGCCGGCGCGCGTGCACGCGCTCGTCGGCGACCTGCGTCGCTGGCCCGAATGGACCGTGTGGCAGGAGTCGGACCCCAAGCTGGTGGTCGTGCTCGGCCCCGCGTCCACGGGCGTGGGCGCCTCGCAGTCGTGGACGGACTCCATGGGCTCGGGGCGCCTGGTGTTCACGCGTTGCGACGAGGATGGCATCGCCTACGACATGGCCTTCGCGGACGACGGCGAGGAGATGCCGGCCAAGGGCGAGATCCGCTACGCGCCCGAAGGCGCGGCGACGCGCGTGACCTGGCGCATGCAGGGCGACTTCGCCGTGCCGGTCGTCGGCGGTTGGCTGCGCCTCGCCATGGTCGGCTTCGTCGAGGACGACT
>JBEBCR010000450.1:0-2922 GCA_041157565.1 Planctomycetota bacterium
TAGACCGGGCAGGCGTTCAAGCACGCGCCGCAGCGCACGCACGCCAGCGCGTCGCGGTAGTCGCGCTCGGCGAGTTGCGCCGTGCGTCCCGCGTCGACGACGACCACGTGCAGTTCCTCGGGGCCGTCGAGTTCGCCGAGCCGCGCCGGACCGGAGAGCACGTTCACGTAGGTCGTGACGCGCTGGCCGGTGGCGCTCCGCGGCAGCAGCCGCACGAGGTGCGCGAAGTCGGCCTGCGTCTCGACGATGCGCTCCACCCCCATCAAGGCGACGTGCGTGCGCGGCAAGGTCGAGACCATGCGGCCGTTGCCCTCGTTGGAGAACAGGGCGATCGAGCCCGTCTCGGCGATCGCCATGTTGCAGCCAGTGATCCCGAGGTCGGCGCGCAGGAACTCGGCGCGCAACCGCTCGCGCGCGTAGCCGGCGAGCACGCGCGTCTCGTCGGTCAAGGGCTCTCCGCCGTGGCGCTCGAACAACTCGCGGATCTCGCCGCGCGGCTTGTGCACGACGGGCAGGATGATGTGCGAGGGACGCTCGCCCGCCAGCTGGATGATCCACTCGCCCAGGTCGGTCTCCAACGCCTCGACGCAGGCGGCCTCCAGCGCCTGGTTGAGCTCGATCTCCTCGCTGAGCATCGACTTGCCCTTGGCGGCGAGGCGCGCGCCCTTGGCGCGGGCGATGCCGACGACGATGTCGCAGGCCTCGCGCGCGTCGGCGGCGAAGTGCACCCGCACGCCGCGCGCGGTGGCCCGCTCGAGCCAGGCGCGCAGCACGACGTCGAGCCGGCCGACCGCGCGACGACGCGCCTCGGACAGGGCGTCGCGCCACTCCTCGAAGTCGGGGCTCTCGGCCACCGCGGCCGCGCGTCCGTCGCGCAACCGGTCGGTCGTGTGCCGCACCGCCTTCTTGAGGAACTCCTGGCCCAGCGCGTGCCTCGCCCGATCCAGGAACGCGTCGTGGATGCCGAGTCCGCTCACGCCGCCCCTCCGGCGCGTCGCTCGAGCACCTGCGCGATGTGCAGCGCCTCGATCGGCAAGCCGCGGTGGCGGCAGGCGCCCTGGATGTTCAACAGGCACCCGACGTCGGTCGACACCAGCGTGTCCGCGCCGCTCTGGGCGAGGTGCGCCACCTTGGCGCCGACGATGGCGTCCGACAGCTCGGGCAGCTTGGCGCAGAAGGACCCGCCGAAGCCGCAGCAATCCTCGGCGCGCGGAAGCGGCACGAGCTCGAGGCCGCGCACCGCCGCAAGCAGCCTCCGCGGCTCGTCCCCGAGTCCAAGCACGCGCGTCGCATGGCACGAAGGATGGTAGGCGCACGCGCCGGCGCGTTGGGCGCCGAGGTCGACGACGCCAAGCACCCGCACGAGATACTGGCTGAACTCGTGCGTCTTCGCGGCCAGGGCGCGCGCGCGCGGCAGCCAAGCCTCGTCGTCGCGGAAGATCTCGGCGTAGCCGTGGTGCAGCATGCCGGCGCACGAGCCCGAAGGCACGACGACGGCCTCGTAGGGCTCGAACAACTCGATGACGCGCTCGGCGAGCGCCCGCGCCTCGTCGGCCAGGCCGCCGTTCCACGCCGCCTGGCCGCAGCAGGTCTGCGCGCGCGGGAACTCGACCTCGACGCCTTGGCCGCGCAGCACCCGCACGACGGCCACGCCCACCTCGGGAGCCAGCTGGTCCACGAGGCAGGTGGCCATCAAGGCCACGCGGCGGCGCGGACGCCCGGACTCCATGCGCTCCGTCATGCAAGGCGAGGATAGCCGCGCGGGTGCGCTCGCCGCTAGGATGGCGACACACCTCCTTGGACGGCCTAGCGGCCGGACCCGACCATGCGCATCGCCCTGTGCTGCAGCCTCTTCGCCCTCGCCGCCTGCTCCGACCAGGGCGCAGGCGCCGCCAAGACCGACGCCTCCCGCCCGCGCAAGGTGGCCATGATCCCCAAGGGCACGGTGCACGAGTTCTGGAAGTCCGTGGAGAAGGGAGCTCGCCGCGCCGACCTCGAGTTCGCGGACCTCGAGATCGTCTGGAAGGGCCCCGCCGGCGAAGGCGACGCGGGGGCGCAGATCAGCGTGCTCGAGAGCTTCCTCGCCGAGCGCTACGACGGGGTGCTGCTGTCGCCGCTCGACGCCAAGGCGCTGGTCAAGCCGGTGCAGGCCGCCGTGGCGGGCGGGACGCCCGTGGTGCTGTTCGATTCCGGACTCGCCGGCGGCGACGAGAGCTGGTCCACCTACGTCGCCACCGACAACGCCGCAGGCGGGCGCCTCGCCGCGCGCGAGATGGCGCGCATGTTGTCGGGCAAGGGCCGCGTGTGGGTCTTCCCCTACATGGTCGGCAGCGAAAGCACGGAGCAGCGCGAGCGCGGCTTCCTCGACGAGATGAAGCAGCACCCCGGCATCCAGATCGTGCTGTCCGACCGCTACGGCGGCCCCGACGAGTCCAAGGCCGTCGAAGTGGCCGAATCCGTGATGGCGAGCATCGGGACCGAGCTCGAGGGCGTGTTCTGCTCCAACGAACCCTGCACCTCGGGATTCCTGACCGTGCTCGAGCGCGATCCGCGCAAGCTCGCCGACAAGTTGGTGGTCGTCGGCTTCGACTCGGGCGCGAAGATCAACCAGGGCCTGAAGAGCGGCCTGCTCGAGGGCACGGTGCTGCAGGATCCCGTGGCGATCGGCTACGAATCGGTGCGCGCCATGCACGCGGTGCTGTCGGGCGCCAAGGTCGACAAGCGCGTCAGCACGCGCCAAGCCCTCGCCACGCCGGCGAACATGGAGACGCCGGAGATCCGCGCCCTCCTGTTCCCGCTCGAGTCGCCCTGAGCCGCTCCTCGCGCGCGACGAAACCATCGGACATGCCGCAAGCCAGCGTCTCCTCCACCTCCCTCGTGGCGCGCGACCTCGCGCGCCGCTTCGGACCGGTGCAGGCGCTC
>JBEBCR010000451.1:0-9677 GCA_041157565.1 Planctomycetota bacterium
CGTGAGCTTGTCGCGGCCGCGCTTGGCGGCCTCGCCCATCAAGGCGCCCAGCCGCGCGCCGGGGTTCCTGCTCGCCGGCTCGGCGCACTGCTTGGCCATCGCCTGGGCGCGCGCGACGAACTGCTCGAGGTCGACGCCGATCAGCGCCGCGGGCACCAGCCCGAACGCCGACAGCACGCTGAAGCGGCCGCCGATCTGCGGCTCGCCGTGGAAGATGGCGCGCCAGCCCTCGCCCTTCGCCTGCGCCTCGAGCTTGGAGCCCGGGTCGGTGATGGCGACGAGGCGCGACGGCGCCTTCTTCGCGCCCAGGGCGCGCACGAGCGCGGCCGAGAAGCGCGCCTGCAGGATGGCGGGCTCGAGCGTGCTGCCCGACTTGCTGGCGACGACCACCAGCGTCTTCTTGAAGTCGAGGCTCTGCTCGATGCGCGCGACCTGCGACGGGTCGGTCGAGTCGAGCACGACGAGGCGCGGGCGACCACGCTTGGCGCCGAAGGTGCGCGCCAGGACCTCGGGACCGAGGCTCGAGCCGCCCATCCCGAGCAGGAGCACGTCGGAGACGCCCTCCTTGGCGATGGCGTCGGCGAAGCGCTTCAGCTCGCCGACCAGTCGCGACGCCTGCGCGGGCGCGTCGAGCCACTTGAGCCACTTGGCCTCGTCCGCGCCGGTCCAGAGGGAGGCGTCGCGCTCCCAGACGCGCTCCACCAGCCGCTGGGCGTCCATGCGCGCCAAGGCCGATTCGCACGCGCCTTGCAGCTCGAGGCTGGCCGAGAACCAGCTCGGCGCCTTCGGCTTCGCTGCGGCCGCGGGCGCCGCGCCGGACTTGCCGGGCTCGAGCGCCGCGAGCAGGTTCGTCGTCGCTTCGCCGAAGGCCTTCAAGCCCTCGCGCAGGAGCTTCGTGGTCGTCGCGTCGAGGTCGACGCCCAGCGCGTCGAGCTTGGCGAGCACGCGCCTCGCCCCCGCCACGTCCTCCACCAGCGTCGCGGCCGGCTTGCCGTGGTCGAGGAACGCCGCGATGGTCTGCGGCGGGGCCGTGTTGACCGTGGCGGGCCCGATGAGCGCGTCGACGTACAGCGTGTCGGGGTAGCTCGGGTTCTTGGTGCCGGTGCTGGCCCACAGGAGCCGCTGCGGGCGCGCGCCGCGCTTCGCGAGCGCCTTCCAGCGCGCCGAGGCGGTCGTCTTGCGCCAGTGGTCGTAGGCCAGCTTGGCGTTGGCGATGGCCGCCTTGCCGAGCAGCGCCTCGATCGAGGCCTTCTCGCGCTTGCTGTCGGTCGCCGCGAGCATCGCGGCCAGTTCCTTGTCGATGGCGGTGTCGATGCGCGACACGAAGAAGCTCGCCACGCTGGCGACGGTCCCGAGGGGCTCGCCCTTCCTCGCGCGCGCCTCCAGCGCCTGCAAGTGGCGCTCGAGCACCTCCATGTGCCGCTCGCGCGCGAACAGCAGCGTGATGTTCACGCTGACGCCCGCCTCCATCAGCCTGCCGGCCGCCTCGACGCCGGCCGTCGTGCCGGGGATCTTGATCATCAGGTTCGCCCGCCCGACGCGCGCGGCGAGGTGCAGCCCCTCCTTGACCATCGCCGCCGTCGAGTCGCCGTCGACCAGCGACACCTCGAGGCTCACGTAGCCGTCCTCGCCGTCGGTGGAGACGTGCAGCGGCAGCAGCGCGTCGCAGGCGTCGCGGATGTCCTCGACCGCGAGCTCCTCGTACAGCTCGTAGGCCGTGATCCCGGGCCGCGCCGCGCGCAGCGCCGCCACCGCCGCGCCGTAGTCGGCGCCTTCCTTGAGCGCCTTCTCGAAGATGCTCGGGTTCGAGGTGACGCCGCGGATGCCATCGACCTCGACCAGGCGCCGCAGCTCGCCCGAGTCGATCAGCGAGCGCGAGATGGAGTCGTACCAGAGCGACTGGCCCAGCTTGCGGGCCTTGTGGATCCTGTTCATGGCCATCGTCCCGTTCCTCACGCCTGCGCCACGCGGCGCGCCTGCTGCACGACGTTCTCGACCGTCAAGCCGTAGTGCTTCATCAACGCGCCGGCCGGCGCCGACGCGCCGTAGCTCGACATGCCGACGAACGCGCCGCGATCGCCGACGTGGCGCTCCCAGCCGAGCCGCACGCCGGCCTCGACGGCCACGCGCGCTCGCACCGACGAGGGCAGCACCGACTCCTTGTACGCGGCGTCCTGGGCCTCGAAGAGCTCCCACGACGGCATCGACACGACGCGCGTCGGCAAGCCCTGCGCGTCGAGCTCGCGCTTGGCGGCGACGCACAACGACACCTCGGAGCCGCTCGCCACGAGGATGACGCGCGGCGCGGGCGCGTCGAGCAGCACGTACGCGCCGCGCCGCAGTCCGCTGGCGGGGGCGCACTCGCCGCGGTCGAGCGTGGGCAGCGCCTGGCGCGTCAGCACGAGCGCCGTCGGCCCATCGACGCGCTCGAGGGCCACGCGCCACGCCTCGGCCGTCTCGTTGGCGTCGCACGGACGGATCGTCGCCAGGCCGATGATGGCGCGCATCGCCGCCAACTGCTCGATCGGCTGGTGCGTGGGCCCGTCCTCGCCCACGCCGATCGAGTCGTGCGTGAACACGTGCACGACCGGCACGCCCATCAGCGCCGACAAGCGCAGCGCGGGTCGCAGGTAGTCGCAGAACACGAGGAAGGTCGCGCCGTACGCGCGCAGTCCCGACAGCACCATGCCGTTCAGGACCGACGCCATCGCGTGCTCGCGGATGCCGTAGTGCAGGTTGCGCCCGCCCGGCGTCGCCGCGGCGAGGTCGCCCGCGCCCTCGAACGACAAGCGCGTCTTGGTCGACGGCGCGAGGTCGGCCGAACCGCCGACGAGCCAGGGCACGCGCTTGGCCAGCGCCTCGAGCACCTTGCCGCCCGCGTCGCGCGTCGCGAGGCCCTTCGCGTCGGCCGGGAAGGTCGGCACATCGGCGTCGTGCCCCGCCGGCAGGCGCCCGCTCCACGCGAGGTCGAGCTCGGCCGCCAGAGCCGGATGCGCGGCGCGCCACGCCGCGTGCGCGCGCTCCCACTCGGCGCGCGACGCCCGCCCGCGCGCGCCGAGGCGCGCGTCGAACAGCTCGCGCACGCCTTCGGGCACGTGGAAGGCGCGCGCGGGATCCCAACCGTAGCGCGCCTTGGTCGCCGCCACCTCGTCGACGCCCAGCGGCTCGCCGTGCGCGTGGTGCGAGTCCTCCTTCTTGGGCGAGCCGTAGCCGATCTTCGTCTCGACGATCACGAGGCAGGGCTTCGCGCGTTCGGCGAGCACGCCGTGCCACGCCTGCGCCAGCGCCGCGAGGTCGTTGGGCGTCTTCACGCGCAGCACGCGCCACCCCATCGCCTCGAAGCGCGCGCCCACGTCCTCGCCGAACGCGAGGTCGGTGCGGCCTTCGATCGTGATGCGGTTGCTGTCGTAGATCCAGCACAGGTTCGACAGCGCCAGGTGCCCCGCCAGCGACGCCGCTTCGTACGCGACGCCCTCCATCAAGTCGCCGTCGCCGCAGATGGCCCACACGCGATGGCCGAGGTGCTCGGCGTAGCGCGTCGCCCACCAACGCGCCGCCATCGCCATGCCCACCGAGTTCGCCACGCCTTGGCCCAAGGGCCCGGTGGTCGTCTCGACGCCGCTCGTGTGGCCGTGCTCGGGATGCCCCGGCGTCTTCGAGTGCAGTTGGCGGAACGCCTGCAGGTCCTCCATCGACACCGCGGGCTTGCCCGTCGGGCGACCGGCGCGGTCGATCTCGACCACGCCCGCGAGGTGCAGCAGGGAATAGAGCAACGCCGAAGCGTGGCCGCCCGACAACACGAAGCGGTCGCGCCCCGGCCAAGCGGGCGCCGCCGGGTCGTAGCGCAGCACCTCCTGCCACAGGCTGTAGGCCACCGGCGCCAAGCCCATGGGGGCGCCGGGGTGCCCCGAGTTGGCCTTCTGGACCGCGTCGATGGACAGGGTGCGGATCGTGTCTACGGCCAGCTGGTCGGTCGCGCTCATCGGGGGGTGGGCCTCGACGCGCATTGTGGCGAAACGCCGGCGCTGGATCGAGCAATGCCGCGCTTGCGGGGCCGCAAGGACCGAATCCGGACCACGGGAGAGCCGCTCAGCGCGCGCGCGCGACCCGCAAGGCGCTCCGCCGGGCATCGCCCCCTTCACAAGCCCCCCCTCCGGAGGCTAGAGTCTTCGCCCCAAGCGTGGGGACGTAGCTCAGTTGGTAGAGCGACGCGTTCGCAATGCGTAGGTCGAGGGTTCGACTCCCTTCGTCTCCACCAAATCCAACGCGGGGCGGGCCAGCCGGACAGGCGGGCCCGCCCCGTTCGCTTGGCAGGGCTGGCTTGGCAGGGCTCGCGTGGCAGGGCTCGCGTGGCTGCCGCCCAACGCCGCCGCGCCGCTACTTGCGCCAGCGCCCGCGCAATTCGACTCGGCCGGCGGCGAGGTCCTCCTCGAACCGCCGCAGCACGGCGAGCAACGCCTCGCCATAGCGCTCGAGCTGCCACGCCTGCAGGCCGACGATGGCGCGCAGCGCCTCGGGAGTCGCGGGCCGCACCAAGGTCAGCTCGAGCAGCACGTGCCGGTTCAGCAGGTAGGCCGAATCGATGCCGACCTTGGCCGCCTCGTCCTTGCGCCAATTCTTGAGCCGGTCGTGCAGTTCCTGCTGGGCGGCGTCGAAGCCGCTCGTGCCGTCCTTGCTCGGCAGGCTCGGCAGGCGCCGAACGGGTTCGGCCGCCAGGCCTTTTTCCACCGCCGAAAGCAGCGCGTCGCCCCAACGCCGCGCTTGCTTGCCGCTGAACCCGGGCACCCGCGTCAGCTCGTGCAGCGCCTTGGGCGCGCGCTCGGCGATCAGCACCATCGTCTCGTTGTTGACGACGCGGAACGGCGGTTCGTTGATCGACTCCGCCAGGCCTTCGCGCACGATGAAGAGCTCGCGCAGCACGGCGCGCGCCTGCGCCGACAACAGCCGCGCGCCCTTGATCTTGGCGTACTCGTCCGGGTTGAACTCGTCGCGCGGCGGCTCGATCCCCTCGAGGCGCCGGCACTCCCCCTCGACGATCACCCCGCGCTCCAACCGGGCCAGGTCCGAGCGCTGCTCCTTCATCAAAGGCAAGAGGAAGTGCGTGTCGAGCCGCGCGTAGGCCAATTGCTTGGGCGTCAACGGGCGTTGCGCCCAATTGCTGCGCTGCATCGACTTGTCCAACTCGACGCCGAACCGTTCCTTCAGGACCGACGCCAACCCCGGCGCCTGCGACCCCAACGTGGCCGCCGCCACGCGCGTGTCGAACAAGTTTGCAAATCGGAAGCTGTGATCCCGCTTCAGGATGAGAATGTCATATTCCCCATCATGGAAGACCTTCAGCTTGCGCGGATCCGCCATCACGCGCCCGAACGCCGACAGGTCCAACCCCGCCAAAGGATCGACGATCCAATCCTGCCCCGCGGCCGTGACCTGCAGCAGGCAGACCTTGTCGCGGTAGCTGAAGAAGCTGTCCGCCTCCGTGTCGACCGCCAGCTCGTCGACGCTCGAGAGGACCTCGAGCAGGCGGCGGAAGCCCGACTCGTCGGAGACGACGGTCGGCGGGGGGAGGTCGTGGAGCATGGGGCGGGTGGGGTTTGGGGGGCTAGGAGTCTAGTCGGGAGGGGGGGCGGGGGGAAGGGAGCCAGCCTCCCGATGCTGGTCCCGTTCGTTGTGCACGGCCCGCGCGTGAATCCGGGCGCGGATGCCACGCCAGGGTGCGCGGGAGCGTCTTTCTGGGTGAGAGGACTGCCCGCGCGCGCCTGCCCGAGGCCTGGGCTTCGGAAAACCCGCGATTCAACGGGCAAGGCGCGGGTTCCGCCACCTGAGGGCGCCGCCCGGCGCCCTTACACACCCCCCCCCTGCAATCGCCCGTCGAACACCATCCACTGGCATCCGTGTGGCGCTCGCGACCACGCCAGCGCCACACGCTGCGGCGCGACCCGCCACCAAACTCATCACCAAACCCACCACGGAAGGCCCGAGCCACCAGCACCAACCAGCCCCCATCTCCGCTGCGCACCAGGCCAGATGCGCAAGAAGCCCGCCGGACGCGCCAAGCGACTGCACACTGCGCCAAGCGACTGCGCACCGCGCGGAGCACCAAGGCCTCGACGCCCCCGCCGACCCGCCGACCCGCTCACCAGCGCCGGTCCCGGCTGGGTCGGCGTGCGCGTAGGCGACCTAAAGACCAACAGCCGGCCCTGCCGCCGCGCAATTCCAGGCGCGCACAATGAACGGGACCAGCATCCCAAAAAGGTGGCGGCCAAGTGCTCCCTCCCAAGAGCCCCCTGGCCGCCTCACGTCCCCCTCATCGGGGGTGTCTCATCCCAGCCCCACGCCCCCCCTAGCGGAAAGGCGCTCCCGGGACCGGTTGTCCTGCGTGCTTCGCCGAACCTACCCACCACTCCTTCCGCGGTCATCGCTGCGGCGGCAAATGCGTGTTGGGCGTCCCGCACTTGGTACGGGCCGCTCGGCCCCCCGTTGGTCGCGGGCTTGTGAAGGACGGTGGGTTTCGGCCCCGTGGGGGCTGGGTTCAGCGGAGTTCCGGGTTGGGGGGTACCATCTCACCCCCGCTTCTCCATGGGTAGTCCGCGGATCCTGATCGTCACGCGCCTGTTTCCAAACTCGGCGCGGCCGGCACTGGGCACCTTTTGCCTGGAACGTGCGCGCGCCTTGGCGCGGCATGCGGATGTCCGTGTCCTTTCGCCGGTGCCGTGGTACCCCGCGGGCGCCCCGGGGCCGGAGGAGTGGCGGTCGTGGGCCACGGTCGAGCGCACGGGCACCACCGCCTGCGGCATCCCGGTCGCCTACCCGCGCTACGCCTCGCTACCGAAGGTCGCCACCTGGGCCCAAGGCCCGGCCTTGGCGCGCGCGGTCAAGAAGGGGCTGGAGGAGCACCATCCCGGCTGGATCCCCGACGTGGTCGAGGGCTACTTCGGCTTCCCCGACGGCTATGGGGCCGTGCGCCTCGCCCAGGCCCTCGATCGACCGTCGATCGTCACCACGCTGGGCTCGGACTTGCGGCTGTACCCGCAACTGCCGCTGGCGCGCGACATGGTGCGGTGGACGATGCGCAAGGCCGACCGCGTCGTGTCGGTCAGCACCGACCTGCGCGACAAGAGCATCGCGCTGGGCGCCGCGCCCGAGCGCGCCGTGTTCCTGACGAGCGGCGTCGACCCGCGCGTCTTCGCGCTGCGCACCAAGGAAGAGTGCCGCGCGCGCCTTTCGTTGCCGCAGGACCGCCGCATCGCGGCGTACGTCGGGTTCCTGGTCGACCGCAAGGACCAATCGCTGGTGCTGCGCGCGCAGGCGGAGCTGCGCCGCCGCGGCCAACCCGTGCCGCTCGTCGCGCTCGTCGGCGACGGCCCGAACCGCGCGCGCCTCGAGCGCGAAGTCGCCACGCTCGGCCTGCAGCACGATGTCGTCTTCGCCGGCCGCCAGCCGCACGACCAGGTCGCGTGGTGGATGGGCGCGTCGGATTGGCTGGTGCTGTCGAGCGACTACGAAGGTTGGGCGACGGTCTACTTCGAGGCCATGGCCTGCGGTCGGCCGGTGATCACGTCGCGCGTGCCCTCGGCCACGGACGCGGTGCGCCGCCCGGAACACGGCATCGTCGTCGAACCGCGCACCAGCACCGCCTTCGCCGACGCGTTCGTCCGCGCCAGTGGCCAGCATTTCCCCATCCCCCACCTGCGCTCGTGGGCCGAGGAGCACAGTTGGGAGCGCTGGACGGAACGAGCGCTTGGGTTGATCGACGAAGTGCGCGCCGAACATGCCGCGCGCCGCAAGCCGGCCCGGCCGAACTTGGACGCCGCGCCCAGTCCGCAAGCGCCCCTCTGACCCGCGCCGCGGCCGCCGCTCCGGGTCCAGGCGCACCGCCGCGGAATGGCCCACTCGGGCAGTCACCGTTCGGGTAAGCTGGTGGGAGTGCCCACAGGCCGCGACGGCGCGAGGCGCGGGTCCAGTTCCCCCCGCAAGCCCCCGCATCGTGGCCGGGAGCACGAACTTCCAATGCGCAACCCGACCCTCTCCTCGACCCTCTGCCTCGCCGCCCTGTGCGGACTCGGCGGCACCTCCGCCGCGCAGACCCTCTACTCCCAATACGGCCAAGTGGTCGCCGCCAACGGCGGCCAGGTCCCGGGCCTGCCCGCCGGCGTGGTCTACGGCGGCACTTCGACCTTCGGCAACGCCGTCATCGACGAAGCCGGCAACGTCTCCTTCCGCGGCCGCTTCCAGGACCCCGGCCTCGTGCTGACGCCGCCGCTCGGTCCCACGAACGACCGCGCCATCTTCGTCGGCGCCTCGCAGGCGGGCATGGCGATCGCCTATCGCGCCGGCGACGCGGCGCCGCTCATCCCCGGCGCGGTGCTCGCCACCACCTCCGCGGGCGGCCTCAGCGGTTCGCCGCGCCTCGCGCCCAACGGCGCGCTGTTCTTCGGCGCGACGATCAGCGGCGCGGGCGTCACGACCTCCAACGACACGCTCATCTACGCCGGAGCGGTGGGCAACGTGCAGATCGTCGTGCGCGAAGGCGACCTCGCGCCGAGCGGCGGTTCCCAGATGACCGGCACCTTCGGCAGCAGCGTCAGCTACCAAGGCCTCGGCATCAACCGCAACAACCGCTACGTCTTCAAGACCTCGCTCGTCGGCGGCGACGTCAGCGGCACGACGAACAACGACGGCGTCGTCACCGGCACGCTCGGCGGCTTGCCTGAATGGGTCGTGCGCAAGGGCGACCTCGGCCCCGGCGGCACGGTCATCTCGGCCACCGGCGGGTTCCTGCAACAAATGAACGACGCGGGCCAGATCGTGCACGACGTCACGTTGTCCACGACGCTCGGCTCGCCGGCCGCCACCTCCGCCAACGACCGCGTGCTGTACGTGTACACGCCCGGCGTGGGCAACACGGTCGTCGTGCGCGAAGGCGACGCGGCCCCCGGCACCACCGGCGCGACCTTCAACAACGCCAGCAACTCGTGGTTCATCAACGTGAACTCGCATGGGTTCAACGGCGCGGGCCAGGTCACGATGACCCTCGAGCTGTTTGGCGGCGACGTGACGGGCACGACGAACGACCGCGCCCTGTACCTCGGCTCGACGAGCGGCCTGCAGCTCGTCGTGCGCGAAGGCGACGCCGCCCCGGGCACCGACGGAGTCTTCAACGTGTGGAACAACACGAACAGCGGCCAACTGACGAACAACGGCCGCGTCGTCGTCACCGGCTCGATCACGGGCGGCACGACCACCACGACGAACGACTCGGGCATCTGGGCCGGGCCGGTCGGCGGGTTGCAGCTCGTCGTGCGCGAGGGCGACATCCTGCCGGGCACGACCGCCACGCAGATGATCGGCAGCAGCGGCTCGGGCTTCGGCCCGGTGACCGTGCTGCAGAACGACAACGGCGCGGTCTACTTCCAGACCGATCTCTCGGGGCCGGACGTGACGCTGGGCGTCAACGACACGGCGTACTGCGTCTGGAGCCCGGTGATCGGCCTGCGCGTGCTCGCGCGCGACGGCGACGCGTACGACATCGCCCCCGGCGTGACGAAGTTCATCTCGACCGTCGGCACGGTGCAGTTCAACAACACCGACTCCGGTCCGTTGTGCTGGGCGCCGAGCGGCGCCATGGCGTTGACCTTCAACAACAGCGACGGCACCGCCGCCGTGGTCAAGGTCGA
>JBEBCR010000452.1:0-2685 GCA_041157565.1 Planctomycetota bacterium
TGCCGGGCGTGGGAGTCGAGGTCAACGGCGCGCGGCGCTGGATCGAGACCGGCTTCGGCAAGTTCCAGCCCAGCGAGCTGGCGCGCGTGGTCGGCTTGCTGTGGCTGGCCGACAAGGTCGCCGCCATCCGTCCTCCGGTGCGCATGTTCGGACCCGAAGTGCGGCCGCTGCTCGGCGTCGGCGCGCTGGTGTTCGGCCTCGTCCTCCTCGAGACGGACACCGGCGGAGCGCTGCTGTTCCTCGTGTGCTGGAGCCTGCTCCTGGTCGTGGGCCTCGGGCAGGTGCGGCGCGTGATCGGGCCGTTCGCCGCGCTTGGACTCGCCGGCGCCGCCGCCGCCTTCGCCCTGTCGCCCTACGTGCGCAAGCGCTTCGGCGACTGGTTCGACCCGTCCGGCAACCCGCAGGTGCAGGACGCCATGCACGCCCTGGCCTCGGGCGACGTCTTCGGCGTGGGCGTGGGGCAGGGGCTGTGGCGCAACGCGCGCACGCCGCACCTCGAGTCCGACTACATCTACGCGATGGTGGGCGAGGAGCTCGGCCTCTTCGGCATGCTGCTGGTCGCCGGCCTCTTCGCCATGCTGCTGTTCCTCGGCCTGCGCTACGCGCTGTGCATCAAGGACCGCTACGCGGCGCTGGCGGGCTTCGGCCTGCTGCTGTCGGTGGTCGTGCAGGCCATGATCCACATGCAGGTCGCGGTCCAGCTCGCCCCGCCCAAGGGCATGACGCTGCCCTTCCTGAGCCACGGCGGCACGGCGCTGCTCGTCTCGTCGTTCGCCATCGGCGTCGTGCTGGGCGCGGCGCGCCGCGACTCCACCGCCTCCGCGAGCGGGGACTCCGCTCCGGCCGACGCATCGCACACGGAACCGGAACGCTCCGGTTCCGCCACCGCACCGACCACCACGGTCGCATCCACCTAGGGCTTCGCCCGCAGGAAGAGCCTCATGCAGCAGATCGAGAAGTACGGCGTCATCGCCCTCGTGTTCCTCCTCGTCACCATCGTCGCCGTCTCCTTCTGGGGGGACAGCAAGTCGCCCGGCTTCTGGTCGCGCCTCACGGGCGGGGAGAAGGAGGAGGTCGCGCAGGCGACCGCTCCGGCGAGCGACGAAGCCGCCGCGCAGGTCGATCCCGCCGCCCAGGTCGAGAACGATCCGCTGGCGCAGGCGCGCGAGCTGTCGACCGGCGACCTCGTCGGCGGAGCCGTCGTGGGGCAGGCCGCCGGCGGCGTCGACGCCGGCGGCGCCGCGGCCGCGAGCACGGCTTCCACGACCCAGCTCGAGACGACCTACGTCGTCAAGTCGGGCGACAGCCTGGCGCGCATCGCGCGCAGCCAGCTCGGCAGCGAAGCGCGCTGGACCGAGATCCAGGCCCTCAACCCGGGCGTGACGCCGAAGAACCTCAAGGTCGGCCAGTCGCTGCTGCTGCCCGTGGGCGCGGCTCCGTCCAGCGTCGCCGCCGCCACGGTCGCCGACTCGGTCGCCAAGCCGGCCCCCGCGCGCGTCGAAGCCAAGCCCAAGGCCGCCGTCGCCACCAAGGCGCCCGTCGCCGCCCAGCCCGCCTCGGCGCCCAAGACCAAGGCCGGCCGCGTGTACACGGTCAAGTCCGGCGACACGCTGGCGCGCATCGCCGAGCGCGAGTGCGGCAGCGCCAAGATGGTCTCCCAGATCAAGGCGCTGAACCCCGGCCTCGATCCGAACAAGATCAAGGTCGGCGCCAAGCTCAACCTGCCCGCGCAAGGTGGCGCGCTGGTCGCCAGCGCCGCCGCGCCGCGCTCCAAGTCCAAGGTGCAGTGAGCGGAAGCCGGCGATGACGCGCGCGATGCGAGTCTGGTTCCTGTGCGGCTGCGCCGTGGTGTCCGTCGTGGCGGCGCCGGCGGCGTGGCGCGCGGGCGCGACCCAGTGGTCGTCGAAGGTCGAGGCCTCGAGCGGCGCGCGCCCGCGCGCGGGCGCGGCGCGCGCAGCAACTCGCGCGGGCGTCGAGGCGAACGCGGTGTTGGAGCCCGACGCCGGCCACTCGTTGGCCGGCGCGGCTCGCCAAGGCGGCGCGCGCGCTCGATGAGCACGAGCACCGTGCTCGAGGAGCCGCGCATCGCGCCCAAGGCCGGAGGGCCGCGTCCCTTGCGCCTCGCCTTCGCCGGCGGTGGCACCGGGGGCCACATCGTGCCGGGCCTGCACATCCTCGCCGCGGCGCGCGAGGCGGGAGTCGCTCCGCTGGACCTCGTGTGGTTCACGAGCGGCCGAGCGGTCGAGGATCGCGTGCTGGCGAACCTCGAGGAACGCGCCGGGGCCGTCCCATGCGAGCGCGTCGTGCTCTCGGTCGAGCCGGAGGGGGGCGGCGCGCCTTCGCGCCTCGGGCTGGCCTTCAAGTTGCCGGCGAGCTACCGGCAGGCGTTGGCTGCGCTGAAGCGCCACCGGCCCCAGGTCCTGGTCGGGCTCGGCGGCTTCACCTCGCTTCCGGCGGTGTTGGCCGCTCGGCGCCTGGGCATCCCCGTGGCCCTGCTCGAGATCAACGCGCACGCGGGCAGCGCCACCACGTGGCTGTCGCGCTTCGCCACGCGCGTGCTGCATGCCTGGAAGGCGACGCTGCCCGCGAAGGCGGGCGCGCGCGACGTGCATGTGGGACCGCCGCTGGCTCCGGACTTCGCGCCGGATCCGCGCGGATCCGCCGCGGCTCGCGTCGAACTGGGCT
>JBEBCR010000453.1:0-6093 GCA_041157565.1 Planctomycetota bacterium
CGGCGCGCATGGGCTCGCGCGGCAAGCTCGACGCGAACCTGTCGTTGTCAGGCGAACTGGACAGGCTGCTGTCGATCGAGGGGGACGGCCGCGTGCAGGTCTCCGACTCGCGGCTGTGGGCCGTGCCGGTGTTCCGCGAACTGCTGGGCCAGCTGGGCCTCGACGCCAGCGTCGTGTTCGAGAGCCTCGCCGCCAACCTGCGCGTGAAGGACGGCAAGCTCCGCTTCTCGGACGCCTCGCTGCGCGCGCCGCTCCTGCAGCTGTCCGGCGGCGGCGCGCTCGACTTCGACGGCGGACTCGACTTCGAGCTGGGCCTCAGCTACAGCCTCGTCGACCGGCTCGGCACCGTGCGCCAGGCGTTGTACTGGTTGCAGAACAAGATCCTCTCCGTCACCATCTCGGGCGAGATGGCCCAGCCGGTCGTGCGCATCCAGAATCCGCTCGGCTCGCTGCTGCAGGAGGCGCCGCGGCGCCGCCTGCCGCTGCCGCCCCTGTCCCCCATGCCGAAGAGGTTCTGACCGATGGCTCGAAGCCGCGTTGGCGCGCGCGCCAAGCCCGCGCCCGTGCCGCGCGCCAAGTCGCACGCGGGCGTCGAGCACGCCTGGGCGGTGGTCCTCGCCGGAGGCTCCGGCACGCGCTTCTGGCCCGCCAGCCGCCGCAGGAAGCCCAAGCAGTTCCTCGCCGTCGGCTCCGACGAGCGCAGCCTGCTGCGGCAGGCCTGGGAGCGGCTCGACGGGGTGGTGCCGAGTGCGCGACGCGTCGTCGTCTGCGCCAAGTCGCACGCCAAGCTCGTGCGCGCCGCGCTGCCCGAGCTGGAGTCGGCGAACCTCCTGCTCGAGCCCGCTCCGCGCAACACGCTGCCGGCGGTCGTGCTCGCGTCGCGCGCCATCGCCGCGCGCGACCCGCGCGCGGTGGCGTGCGTGCTGCCCTCCGACCACGCCATCCGACCCGATTCGGGCTTCCGCGCCTCGCTGCGCGCGGCGCTGCGCCACGCGCGGCGCGACGACGCGCTGGTCGTCTTCGGCGTGCCGCCCGACCATCCGGCGACCGGCTACGGCTGGATCGAACTGGGCGATCCCGCCGCGAGGCTCGGAGGCGCGCGCTTCCACAAGGTGGCGCGCTTCGTCGAGAAGCCGCCGCTGGCGCAGGCGCGGCGCTTCTTCGCTGGCGGGCGCCATGCGTGGAACGCGGGGATGTTCGCCTTCGGCGTCGAGGCGTTCCTCGCCGCGGTCGAGCGCCACGCGCCGCTCGTCGCCGCGGGCATCCGCGCGCCGCGCGTGTCCGCCTCGGCATGGAGCGCGCTGCCCTCCGTCTCGATCGACCACGGCGTGATGGAGCACCACGACGACGTGGTCGTGCTGCCGGTCGACTGGTCGTGGAACGACGTGGGCGCGTGGCCGGCGCTGGCGGCGCTGGTGGCTCCCGACGCCGCGGGCAATCGCGCCTCGGGCCGCGCCAAGCTGGTCGCCGAGGACGCGCGCGGCAACATCGTGCATTGCGACGAGGAGGGGCTCGTCGCCCTGCTCGGCGTGGAGGACCTCGTCGTCGTGCGCTCGGGCAAGTGCCTGCTGGTGTGCAGGAAGGACCGCGCGCAGGACGTGCGGCGCGTCGTCGAGCGGCTCGCGACCGAGGCGCCGGAGGAAGCGTGACTCCCCCGTCGCGCGGCGCCGTGCTGGCCATCGACCACGGCGAGCGCCGCACCGGACTCGCCGTCGTCGATCCGCTGCGGATCGCCGCGCGCGCGCTCGAGGTGGTCGAGGCGCCGGAGGATGGACTCCTGCGCCGCATCGCGCAGTTGTGCGAAGAGCGCGTGGTGTCCACCTTCCTCGTGGGCCTGCCGCTGGACGCGCAAGGCAAGGACGGCGGACGCGCGGCGTCCGTGCGCGCCTTCGCCGCGCGCTTGTCGGCGCGCTTCCCCGGCGTGGAACTCGTCTTCCACGACGAACGCCTGACCTCGAAGGAGGCGGACCTGCGCCTCGTGGAGGCCGGCCACGCCGGACGCGCGCGCAAGGAACGACGCGACGCGTGGGCCGCGCTCGTGCTCCTGCAGGACTGGCTCGAGAGCGGCGAGCCGCGCTGAACGCCGCGCCTAGGCGCAGTGCTTGGCGAGGAACGCCTCGAGCACTTGGGCGAGGTGCGCGGCGCCGGCGTCGTGCGCCGGCGCGTGCCGGCCGGCGACGACCTCGACCGCGCCGAAGCAGGACTTCAGCGCCGGCGCCGGCGCCACCGGATCGTCCGCGCCGGCCACGCACAAGAGCGGCGTGGCGCCGGCGGCCACGCGACGCAGCGCCTCGGCCGCCGCGCGCGCCTCGCCCGCCGCGCGCAGCGTGACGATGCCGTGGCAGGCCTCGTCGCCGCGCCAGGCGGCCTGCTGCGCGGCCTCGGAGGTCAACTGCTCCGCGCTCCAGCCCACGCGACCTTCCGAGGTCGGCCCGACCTTCTTGAAGAGCCCGCCGAGACCGCCGGGCTTCTTCGGCTCCTCGAAGCGCGGCTCGAGGAGCGGCGCGACCAGCGCCAAGGCCGCCAACTCGCCGCCCTTCTCCAGCGCGTACGCCGCGCACCAGTTGGCGCCCAGGCCGAACCCGACCAGCACCTTGGGCGCCTCGGGCAGTCGGTAGGCGAGGTGGTCCTGCACGTCGGCGAGGTCGCGCAGCACCTCGCGCAGGCCGTTCGTGTGCCCGCGCGGCCCTTCGCTCTTGCCGTGGCCGCGCAGGTCGGGCAAGGCGACGGCCCAACCCGCCGCCGCCAGGCGCCGCGCTAGGCCGAGGTAGCGGCCACCGTGCTCGCCCGCGTCGTGGACGATGGTGACGACGCCCTTGGGCTCTCCCGCGGCCGCCACCTCGAGCACGTGCAGCAGGACCAGTCCCTTGGCGCTGTGGGACAGGCCCGCGGCCGCCTCGCCGCGTTCGTCGCTCTCGCGCAGTTCCAAGTACGTGACGGTCGTGTCGCTCATGTCCAAGAGGATTCTCGGCCAAGGGGCCCCGCGCAAGGTGCCGCCGGGCGGGTGTGCTAGGATCCCGCCGCGATGCGAGTGGCCTGGGCGGCCGCTCCGGGGCCGCGAGGCGCCGGGGAGGAACGTCTGGACTCCACGGGTCAGGATGGTTGCCAACAGCAACCGGCCGCGAGGCCAGGGACAGTGCCACAGAAAACAAACCGCCGCGTTCGCGCGGCAAGGGTGAAACGGTGCGGTAAGAGCGCACCGCGGCCTCGGTGACGAGGCTGGCAGGGCAAACCCCATCCGGAGAAAGACCAAATAGGGGGCGTTTCGCGGTGAGACCCGCACCCACAACGCTCCGGGTAGGTCGTTCGAGGCCGGCCGCGAGGTCGGTCCCAGAGAAATGGTCGCCGCCTCCCGCAAGGCGAGGGCACAGAATCCGGCGTACAGGGCCGCTCGCATCGCGCTCCCCGCCAGAGCAGCCGCGACCACAATCGGTTGTGTAATTGGGATGAACTAGGCGGACGATCTTGACGATTTTCGAGAGGTTGCCTTAGGATCCTCAAACGGTACCCGTGGTGCGCAAAACGCCACCTGTACCCCCCCCGATCCGCCGTCGGTCGACCGCACGACCCACCCTGACCGACGCGGGGGCCCCGCCCATGGAGTTCGTCTACGTCCTGCCCCGAACCAGCCTGTTCCCGGACCGCTACCCGCTGGGGTTGCTGCCGTTTGGAACGGGTGCCGACCAGTACGACCCGCAGCGCTTCGAGGCGCTGCTGGCCGGGGAGGCGTACTTCGTGGAGCGCGCCTGGGCCGAGCGCCAGCCCAGCGTGAAGCAGGTCATTCCCTACAACGTGGTCCTGTGCGACGGGCGCGTGCTGCTGATGCGCCGCACCTCGGGCGGCGACGCGCGTCTGCAGGACAAGCACTCCATCGGCGCGGGCGGCCACGTCAACCCGGTCGACCAGGCCGAGGGCGAGAGCGTGCTCGACGCCTGCACGCGGCGCGAGATCGAAGAGGAGCTCGACGTCCGCGGCACGTGGACGGTGCGCCGCATCGGCCTGATCAACGACGACACGAACCCGGTGGGCGCCGTGCACGTCGGACTCGTGCAGGTGGTCGAGGTCCTCGGGACCGTCGCCATCAAGGAGACCGACCGCATGGAAGGACGGCTGGTCCCGGTCGAGGATCTGCGCGCCTTGCTGGCGCGCGGCGCGAACTTCGAGACCTGGTCGCGACTGCTCGTCGAGCGCCTGGACGAACTGCTGCCGCAGCTGCGTCCAACGCTGCACGAAGCCCACCACGGCGCCGGCGCGCCTGCTTGACGATCCACGACGGTGCGCCCGCCAGGCGACGCGCGCCCGACGACAACCAGACACGACGCACACGCCGCTTCCGGACGCGCCGGAGGCGACGCACGGCCCCCCACACGCCAGACGGACTCGACCGCACACAATGAGCACCACCAAGAAGAGCCGCGAGCTGCTTCCCGACCGGATCTACGACATGCTGCTGGGGGCCCGCACCGCCGACAAGGTCACCATCCACTTCAAGGATGGGCGCCTCGTCACCGGCGCGTTGATCTTCAACCCGTTCAAGGGCACCGGGCGCATCATCAACATCGACCAGGAAGTCAGCCTCGACTTCGCCATCGACGAGATCCGCGACCTGAAGATGTGAACTGCGGCGCGCCGCATGGCGCGCCAATCCAGCGCCCCGCGCCCGGCCAGCGTCGACGACGCTGCCGGGCGCGATGCTTGGAGGACGGCGCGGGGGCGGATTTCGGCCGCGTTTTCCGCGCTGGCTTGCGTTGAGCGGCGCCGGTCGCGGGCGCAGACTGCCTGCCATGCTGCCCCTGCTCGCCTCCCTCGCGCTGCTCGCCAACGAACCGCACGGCCCGCTCGTCGAGGCGCGCGGCGAAGATGGCTTCCAACCCGCGTGCGCCCTCTCGAGCGGGCTGGTCGTGGTGCCGCTGCACTCGCGCTCGGAGGTGGTGGCGCGCGCCACGCGCGGCGCCGAGGGCTGGAGCCTGCGCTTCTCCGGCGGCGCGCGCGCACGGCTCGATCCGCCGCGCCTCTTCGCCCTCGAGCACGGAAGCGACGAGCGCGTGGTGCTGGCGCAGGACGGCGCGCCGCGCCTCGTGTCGGGCGCGCGCTGCGCGTGGCGCGTTTCGCGCGACGGGCGGGACGAGTCGCCTTGGCTCCTGCGCCAGGACCGCGAGGCGTTGGCGGGGACGATCCTCGTCGAGCTGCGCGACGTGCAGGCGGGCGAGGAGCTGCTGCTGGTGCCGGCGCAGGCGAGCGGCGAGGCGCGACTCGAGGTGGTCCTGCGCGCGCCGGGCGGCGCCGAGCCGACGCGCGTCGCCGCGCGCTCGCGCGCCACGGACGCCGTCGTGCTGCCGCTGCCGGCGGGCGAGCGCGTGGAGCTCCGGCTCGAGGTCGCCGGCGCGGGGCTCGACCAGCTGCAGGTCGCGCGCACCAGCGCCATCGACCTCGCCGCCCTGCCCGCGCGCGAACCGACGGCCCTCCGTCAAGTTTCCTTGACAGTCGCCGGCCGGACGCCCATCCACGGCGCGGACGGCGCGTGGCCGACGATCCAGCCCGGCGGCGCGGGACGGGCGGCGGCGCCGGAGGCCCTCGAGCTGGGAGGCGGCGCGGGGCTCGTGTGCAGCTGGGAGGCTCCCGCCGAGCTGCCCGAGGGCCGCGTGCGCACGCTGCTCGTCGAACTGCGGGTGCGCGGCGAGCAAGCCGACGGCGCGGATCCGGAACCGCGCGCCGCGGCGGCGGCCGAAGGCGCCTTGTTCGTCGACGCCACGGCGCGTTCGGGGATCCGCATGCTGCACGCCGAAGGCGAGGATCTCCAGCTCGACATCCGTCCGACCATGGGTCCGGGCGCCGCCCTTGGCGACGTCGACGGCGACGGCTTGCTCGACCTCTACCTGCCGCAGGGCGCGGGGCGCGCCGGACTGGCGCCGCAGGCGGCACGCTTCTTCCGCAACGCGGGCGGCGGACGCTTCGTCGACGAGACGCAAGCGCGCGGACTGGCGCTCGAGGGCGCGGGCATGGGCGCCTTGTTCGCCGACCTCGACGGCGACGGCGACCTCGACCTCGTGTCGCTGGAGCGCGGACGCGCGCGGCTCCTCGTCAACGCGGACG
>JBEBCR010000454.1:0-3941 GCA_041157565.1 Planctomycetota bacterium
GCGTCGAGGTCGCCACGCGGCAAGGGATCGGAGGCGGCGTCCATCGGGCCGGGCAGCGCGTGGGTCGAGCTCCACGGCCACCGGCGGTAGCCCGCGCAGGAGGCGCAGGCGACGAGGAGGAGCGCCACGGCGCCGCGGTCGGCAAGGCCTTGGAAGTGCCGGGCTCGATGCATGCGAGGGTCCTTTTGGGTGGCCATCGTTCTATTGGGCGGTTCGTGCGTCGGACTTGCGCCGCGCGCCGCTAGCCGTCCTTGCCCTGCGCGATGCGCGGGTGCGGCGACAAGTAGCGCTCGACGAAGCCCGTGTCGTGGTCGCCGGCGCGGAAGTCGGAGTGCGACAACACCTGGCGATGGACGGGGATGGTGGTCTTCGGGCCTTGGATGACGAACTCGTCCAGCGCCCGCAGCATCGTGCGGATCGCCGTGGGCCGGTCCTGGCGGTGCACGAGGAGCTTGCCGATCATCGAATCGTAGTTCGGCGGAATCCGGTAGCCGCTGTAGGCGTGGCTGTCGAGCCTCACGCCCGGGCCGCCCGGGGGCACGATCAGGTCGATCCGGCCCGGCGAGGGCTGGAAGTCCTTCTCGGGGTCCTCGGCGTTGATGCGGCACTCGATGGCGTGGCCGCGGAACTCGATGTCCGACTGCTTCAGCTTGAGCGGCTCGCCGGCGGCGATCCGCAGCTGCTGCTGCACGAGGTCGATGCCCGTGACGAGCTCCGTGACCGGATGCTCGACCTGGATGCGGCAGTTGACCTCGATGAAGTAGAACTCGCCCGTGCGCGACAAGAGGAACTCGACCGTGCCCGCGTTGTGGTAGTTGGCGGCCCTGGCGACGCGCACCGCGGCCTCGCAGATCTCCTTGCGCAGCTGCGGCGTCAGCGCGGCGGAGGGCGACTCCTCGATCAGCTTCTGGTGCCGCCGCTGGATCGAGCAGTCCCGCTCGCCGAGGTGCAGCACCGTCCCGTGCTTGTCGGCGAGGATCTGCACCTCCACGTGGCGCGGGTTCTCGACGAGCTTCTCGAGGTACACCGTGCCGTCGCCGAAGGCGTTCTGCGCCTCGGCGCGCGCGGCGTGGAAGCCGGTCACGAGGCTCGGCTCGTTGCGCGCGATGCGCATGCCGCGCCCGCCGCCGCCCGCGGCGGCCTTGATCATGATCGGGTAGCCGATCTTCGCCGCCACGGCCAGGGCGCGCGCCTCGTCCTCGACGGGGCCGTCGCTGCCGGGCACGACCGGGACGTCGGCCTTCTTGGCCAGCTCGCGCGCCGCGACCTTGTCGCCGAGCAGCGCGATCGTCTCGGGCTCGGGCCCGATGAAGTGGATCTTGCAGGCGCGGCAGACCTCGGCGAAGTGGTCGTTCTCCGAGAGGAAGCCGTAGCCCGGATGGATCGCCTCGACGTCGGCCACCTCGGCGGCGGCGATGATCGAGGGGATGGAGAGGTACGAGCCCTTGCCCGGCGGCGGGCCGATGCAGATGGTCTCGTCGGCCTCGCGCAGGTAGAGCGCGTCGGCGTCGGCCGTGGAGTACACGGCGACGGTCTCGATGCCGAGCTCGCGGCAGGCGCGGATGACGCGCTGCGCGATCTCGCCGCGGTTGGCGATGAGGACGCGGCGGAACATCAGTCGGTCTTGACGAGGAACAACGGTTGGCCGAACTCGACCGGCTCGCCGTTCTCGACGAGCGTCTCGAGGATCTCGCCGGAGATCTCGGCCTTGATCTCGTTCATGACCTTCATCGCCTCGATGATGCACAAGGTCTGGTCCGGCGCGATCCGCGTGCCGGAACGCACGAACGGCTCGGCCTCGGGCGAGGCGGAGCGGTAGAACGTGCCGACCATCGGGCTGTTGATGGTCTTGCCCTCGCGCGCGGGCTTGGCGGGCTCGCCGCCGCCTTGCGCCGGCGCCGCGGGCGAGTGCGCCATGGCGGGCGCGCCGCCGTGCAGCATGTGCACCACGGGCGCGGCGTGCGGCTGCGGCTGGACGGAGGACTCGGACTTGAGGCGCACCTTGAGGCCGCTCTCCTTGTCCTCGACCTCGAGCTCGGCGAGCTTGCCGCGCTCCATCAGGGCGACGAGTTTCTGGATCAGCTTGAAGTCCATCGTGGGGGGAGTCGCTCGTGGCGCGGGGTTGTCGTCGGGGTGGGGTGGTTGGCGATCGGCGTCAAGCGCCTTGGCGCCGGCGCGCGGCCAGCAGCCCGGCGACCTGCACCGCGTTCAGGGCGGCGCCCTTGCGGATCTGGTCCCCCACCGCGAAGAAGGATAGCGATCGCGGGCCGCGCGCGCCCCTACGCACCCGGCCCACGTGCACGGGGTCCGAACCGGCGCACTCGCGCGGACGCGGCCCGTGCGGGTCGTCGGAGAAGGCGAGGCCGGCGGTCGAGCGCATGGCCTCGAGGAGGCGCGGCAGGTCGACGTCGCGGCGCGCGAGCAGGTGCACGGCCACGCTGTGGCAGCGCTCGACCGGCACGCGCGCCGTGGTGGATTCGACCACGAGATCCGGGCGGCGCAGGATCTTCTTCAACTCGGCCGCGATCTTCTGCTCCTCGCCCGAGTGGCCCTCGGCGTCGACCTCGGCGATGGCGGGGATGACGTTCAATGCCAGCGCCGCCGCGAAGGGCGAACCGGGCGCGCGCTCGCCCCTGCCGCCGGCGCCGAGGTCGGCCAGTTCGTGGCGCAGCGCGTCCAGGCCGGCGGCGCCGGCGCCGGAGGCGGCCTGGTAGCTGACGACCACGACCTCGGCGAGGCCGAAGTGGCGCTCCACGACCGACAAGGGCAGCAGCGCGATGGCGCTGGTGCAGTTGGGGTTGGCCACCAGCGACGGCTCCGCCGCCAAGAGGTCGCCGTTGACCTCGGGCACCACGAGGGGGACGTCGGGGCGCATGCGCAGGGCGCTCGACAAGTCGACGACGCGCACGCCCGCCGCGCACAAGGCGGGAGCGAGCTCGAGCGATGCGTCGCTGGGAGTGCACAGGAAGGCGAGGTCGCAGCGCGCGGCGCCGTCGAGCTCCATCGGCTCGACCGGCAGGTCCAGCCCGCGCGCGCGCAGCGTCTTGCGCGAGCGCGCCGACAAGCAAAGGAGCGCCGGCGGATGCCCGGCGTCCAGCAGCAGCTCCACCAGTTCCTGCCCCGTGGCGCCATTGGCGCCGACGACGGCGACGCGCAGGCGACGATGCTCCTCCGTCCAGCGGAACGACGTGGTCACTCGCGCCTCTCCTTCCCCTTGCGCGGCGCGTCCGAGCCGCGCCGCCAGTCCCCGGAGCGCCCGCCCGCCTTCGCGAGCAGCTCGACGCGCTCCACGACGATGCCCTTGTCCAGCGCCTTGGACATGTCGTACACGGCGAGCGCGGCGGTGGCGGCGCCGACCATGGCCTCCATCTCGACGCCGGTGCGCGCGACGGTGCGCGCCGAGCACACGACCTGCAGTCGCTCGTCGTCCAGCGGCTCGAGTCCCACCTCGACGTGGTCGAGCGGCAGCGTGTGGCACAGGGGAATCAGCTCGTCGACGCGCTTGGCGGCGGCGATGCCCGCCAGGCGCGCCACCTCGCCCACGGGTCCCTTGGGTCCGCCCTCGAGCAGGAGGCGCGGCAGGACGCCGGCGGGAAAGCGCAGCACCGCGCGCGCCGTGGCGCTGCGCAGGGTGGCCGGCTTTCCTGAAGTGTCGACCATGGCGCTCTCGCTGCCTCCGGCCACGCGCCGCAGGTGGCTCGGCGCCGCGCCAGCCTCGCGCGCCGCGCTCCGGCGGGCGCCGGTCGGGCCGGCCTTGCGCGCTTTCTGGTCCTTGGGCATCGCCGTGACGGTACGAATTGCCCGTCCCAGCGTCCACGACGGAGCTCGACGTGGTCGGGGACAGGTACATTTTTCGTCTCGGAAGGCGTCGACGGGCGCCGCGCTCCGTACTCTCTTCAGTGGGGAGGGTCCCGAGCGCGATCTACGAGGATCGCCCGGGA
>JBEBCR010000455.1:0-5476 GCA_041157565.1 Planctomycetota bacterium
GAACTGGAAGGAGGTGGCGCCCTCGCACTCCTTGCGCGGGCAGAACTTGGGCATGAACGCGGTCATGGCGGGCCTCGTCGCGACGCGCCCGGCGAGCGCCGGGTGGTGGTGGACCGCGCGAACCTCGCCGCGCGGGGACGGGCCGGCGGCGCGCAGCGCCGCCATGGCCCTCCATTGTCACTGACGTCCGACGAGGACCAACCAGCAGCAGGCTGGGGCGATTCCTCGCACAGCCCAGGGGGCCAGCATCGAGATCGGGCCTACCTCCCCGTCTCAACCAACTCGACGATCTCCCGCGCCACCACCTCCGCCCTCGTGTACACCAACTGGTGCCCCGCCCCTTCGACGAACGTCACGCGCACCCCCGCCAGCTCGCGCGCCATGCGTCCAGAATGGAAGTCCGCCCACGTCACCTGGTCGCCCAACCCCGCGACGAGGCGCACCGGCGCGACGATCCGTCCATAGGTGCTCGACTGGATCCCCAGCGACGACTTGAGGCGGCGCAGGTCGCGGATGTTGGCGCGGAAGTCGGCGGGGCGCAGGCTGCGGCGCCAAGGGGACTGCTCGAAGCCGTCGGTGGGAGCTTCAGGTGAGAACACCTTGGATAGCGACGCGTCCGAGAGCGCGAGCCCGGCCGGCATGGCGAGCGTGGGGACGCCCAGGTCGCCGACCAGAGGCAGGCTCGCCAGCGAGAAGCTGGGGCTCTCGATGCCCTCCCAGCGGTACAGCGCGGGATTCACCAGCACGACGCCGGCGACTTCGTCGGGCCAGCACGCGGCCCACGCGGCGCAGACCGAGCCACCGTAGCTGAATCCCACGAGCAGCGGCCGTTCGGCGCCCACGGCGCGCGCCGCCGCGCGCAGCAGGCGCGCTTGCTCGAGCGGAGTGCCGGCGCCGGGGCTCGAGTCGCCGGACCATCCGTGGCCCGGGCGCTCGAGCATCAAGCAGCGCAGCTTGTGCTCGACGAGCGGGACGACCGTCGAATCCCAGTCCTCGGGTCCGCCCCATGCGCCATGGACGAAGACGGCGGGCTTGCCCGAGCCGCGTTCCATCAGGCGCAGGGGCACGCCGTCGGCGACGACCATGCGGCCGACGGATGGGTGGCGCTCTTCCGCGTCGGCGGAGGCCGCGCGCGTCCACGCCCAGCCGGCCGCCAGGCAGGCCAGGCCGACGACGAAGACGGCGCGGCTGTCAAGCATGCTTGACAGGTCCGCTCACAGGCGCCGCACGAAGATGTTGCGCGCCTGCATGTAGCTGTCGACTTGCAGGCCTTCGGGTGCGTGGCGCTGGATGCCGATGAAGCCGGTGGCGGCGCGCTGCGCGAAGGGCTTCTGGCCCTCGGGCACGGACACTTCGCCGGTGTCGACCTCCCAGAGGACCGAGTTGTTGAGGACCGCCCTCGCGCGCGATCCCTGCATGCGGATCGCCATGCGGTTCCACTCGCCGTGCGGCCGCAGCGCCTTCGCCCGAGGTGCGACCGAACCGTAGAGGGATCCCGTGAACTGCCACGGCTTCAACGCATGCTTCTGGTCCTCCTCCCAGTGGTGGTCGTCGAGGATCTGCACCTCGCAGCCCGACCACGCCGGATCGCCGCCCTTGCGGTCGCCGCGCAGGAACACGCCCGAGTTCGTGCCGCGCACCATCGCGAAGTCCAGCTGCAGCTCGAAGTCCTTGTAGTCCTCCTTGGTGCGGATGTGGCTGGCGCCGCCCTTGGTGGCGAGCTTGAGCACGCCATCCTTGGCGACGAATCCTCCCGCGCCGTCGGCTTCCTCCCAGCCGTCGAGGCTGCGACCGTCGAACAGGCTGGTCCAGCCGTTCGCCACGCCCCACGGCGTGATGGCGAGCAGGCCGTCCTTGTCCTCCACGAAGTGTTCGCCGGGCGTGGGCGCGAGGTCCTTCACGCGGACCTTGCGGAAGCGCGCGGAGGATCCAGCCGGATCGTCGCGGTCTCCGTGCACCTGCAAGCCGATCAGGCCCGCGGCCGCGTAGCCTTGCGATCCCGCCGGTAGGCGGTAGTCCACCAGCGGCTCGCCGTTCAGCCACGCCTCGATGCGCATGTCCTTGCCGGTGACGCGCAGGCGCAACTGGTTCCACTCGTCCTTCTTGAAGCGCGCCTTGCCGGCCTCGTTGTGCGCGAGGAATCCGTCGGAGTAGATCGCGCCGACCTCGCCGCCATCGCGGTAGTCAAGCGTCAGTTGCGCGCCCTTCAACGCGGGGGCCATGCGCACGAACACTCCCGAGTCGAAGGGGTGCGAGATCTTCGCCTCGAGCTCCAACTCGAACTCCGCGTACGGCTTCTTCGTGTAGAGCAGTCCACCTTGGCCGTTGGCGCCTTGGCGCCCGACGATGGCGCCATCCTCGACGCTCCAATCGGCGTCTCCGTCGTAGCGGCCACCCGTCTCGACCCAGCCTTTGAGCGTCTTGCCGTCGAACAAGGTGGTCCAGCCGTCGGCATCCTGCGCGAAGGAGCCCGTCGCGAGCAGGATCGGCTGCAGGAGCAGGAACGTGGCGCAAGCGGCGATCGGTCGCAGTCTGGTTCGCATGGCGGCGGGAGGTTCGCGAGGGGGAGTGGGGTGTGAAGGGGGATGGCGCGCGGCGTTCCCGCGCGGCGCTCACGAGGCTAGCATGGCCGCACCATGGCGAAGACCACCAAGGCGCCCACCGCGCCGTCGATCTCCCAACAGCCTCGGGTCCGCGCCGGCGTCCTCGGCGCCTGCTCGTGGTCGTTGCAGCCGACCTCGCCGGCCGACCTCGCCGAGAAGCTCGCCGCGTGCGGGGTGGCATGGACGCAGCTCGCCCTCGCTCCGCTGCGCGATGGGCGGCTCGAGGTCGGCGCGACCCTGCGCGAACTCGAGCGCCGCGGGATCCGCGTGCGTTCCGGCATGGTGCAGACGCTCGGGGAGGACTACTCGAGCCTGAAGGCGATCGAGCGGACCGGCGGCGTGCGCCTCGACGAGCACTGGCCCGCCAACCGGGCCAACCTCGAGGCCGAGGCGCGGCTCGCGAAGCAGCTCGGGCTGAAGCTCGTCACGCTGCATGCCGGCTTCCTTCCTCACGAGCGCGGCGCCGAGCGCAGCAAGCTGCTCGAGCGGCTGCGCACGCTGGTCGACATCAACGCGGCGCAGGGCGTGCGCGTGGGCTTCGAGACCGGGCAGGAGAGCGCCGCGACGCTGCTCGAAGTGCTCGAGGAGCTCGGGCGGCCGACCGCGGGCGTCAACTTCGATCCGGCGAACATGATCCTGTACGGAATGGGCGATCCCGTCGCCGCGTTGCGGCTGCTTTGGCCGCACGTCCTGCAGGTGCACGTCAAGGACGCCCGCGCGGCGCGCAAGCGCGGCGAATGGGGCGAGGAGACGCCCGCGGGCGAGGGCGATGTCGACTGGAAGGCCTTCTTCGCGATCCTCGCCGAGAAGCTGCCCAAGGTGGACTGCATGATCGAGCGCGAGATGGGCGACGCGCGGGTGCGCGACATCGCCACGGCCGCGCGGCTCGTGCGCGCCCACGGAGGAGCGGCCGCGTGAAGCGCGAGGTCGGCGTCGGCGTCGTGGGGCTGGGCCTGATGGGGCGCGTGCACGTGGAAGCCTACTTGGCGGCGCGGCGCGCCGGCGACGCGTGCCGACTGGTGGCGGCTTCCGACCGTAGTCAAGAACGCTTGACAGGCCGCACGCAGGCCGGCGGGAACCTGCAATCCGGGGGCGAGGCGCTGCTCTTCGATCCCGCCGTGGTGGCGACCGGCATCGATCCCGACGTCGTCTTCGGCCACCCGCAGGTCGAACTGGTCAGCATCTGCACGCCCACCCACGCGCACGTCGAACTCGCCCTGCGGGCCCTGGCGCGCGGCAAGCACGTGCTGCTCGAGAAGCCCATCGCGCTGGATCCGCTCGAGATCGAGCGACTCGACGCTGCCGCGCGCTCCGCGGACCGCCTCTGCATCCCCGCCATGTGCATGCGCCACTGGCCCGGCTGGGCCGAGTTGAAGGACATGGTCGCCGACCGCCGGCACGGCGCGTTGCGCGCCATCCGCTTCACCCGCCTCGGCGCCCGTCCGAACTGGGGCGGCGGGTTCTACGACGACCCCGCGCGCACCGGCGGCGCGCTCTGCGACCTGCACGTGCACGACGTCGACCTTGTCCATTGGCTCTTCGGCCCGCCCGATTCGGTGCGCAGCGTCGGGACCATCGACCACGTCTCGACGCAGTACATCTACGCGGGAGGCCCGCGCCTCGTCGTCGCGGAGGGCGGCTGGCTCTCGGGCGGCGCCGTGCCGTTCCGCATGGGCTTCGTGGCCGAGTTCGAACACGCCACCCTCGAGTACGACCTGCGCCGCACACCGCCGCTGGAACTGACCCGGGACGGCAAGGTCGAAGCGATCGACCCGGGCCCGGGGACCGGATACGAGGGCGAAGTGCGCGCGGCGTTGGCGGCCGTGCGGGGAGAGATGAAGCAGGCGACGACGCTGGCGGAGGCGGCGGCGGTGATGAGGACGGTGAGGGCGGAGGGGGGCCAGTTGATCTGATGCTGGTCCCCTTGATTGTGCGAGCTTCGGACTGAGCGACTCTTCCATCGGACTCCTCAGGTTCAGGCTTCGCCGATTCCCCGCGTCTGGTCGGGCTTCGGCGTGCAAGATGCGCGGGAAGGCCTGCTGGGCTGCGAGCAACCCGCTTGGCCCACAGCGGCCGAAGCGAGTTGGGGACCTGGCCTTGGGGGCGGCTTTGTTTGTGGTCGTGGCTTTGGCTGGCTGCTTTTCGGTTGGAACTCGGGATCAAGGTCACCGGCCACGGCGGCTTCGCGCCTTCGTGGCGCTCGCCGCCGCCGCGGCTCGGGAAGCCACCAGCACCTGTAGGGGCTCTGGGGCCATTCGCTGAGCGTCTCGAGCGGCCTCCCGGCCGCCCTCCGCCTCGGTGGTGCCCGGTGTTGCCGCCAGCCCGTGGCCTGGCGACTGCTTCCAACCGAATAGACGCTCGAATACCGAGCCGCGTGGCAGGCAAGTCTCCAAGCCCCGCACAATCACCGGGACCAGCATCCTGAAAACACACCGAGCGCCCATTCCAGGCGCCCGGCATGCCGAGGGAGGGGGTCCCTCGTGGGGGGATGTGTTCTCGTGGCGCCCCGCGCGCCCTCAGTTCGCGTGCACTTGGCTCTCCACCGCGTGGCCATTGCCTCGAGTGGAGCGCAGGCGCGCGGGGAGGAGCTCGCCGCGGGGTTGGACGCCGGCGAGGTTCAGGACGCTTTCGACGAGGCGGACGCGTTCCTGCATGGAGAGGGATTCGACGGGGATGTAGGGGACGGAGAACATCTCCAGGAGGAGCTTCACCATGCCGTCGATGCGCACGACTTCCTCCCACTCGAGGCCGGCGCGGACGCCGTCGGCGACGACCAGTTCCTTGTGGGGGCGAAGGAAGAAGACGATGCCGCCGCGCACGCCTTGCATGTACTCGGCCAGGCGCGGGTCCGAGGCGATCGTGCCGAGGATGCG
>JBEBCR010000456.1:0-2600 GCA_041157565.1 Planctomycetota bacterium
GTCAACGAACGCTGCGTGCTCGAGTTCTCCCTCGGCGGACGCCGGGCGTGGATGGTGCTGGTCGGCGCCTTGAACGTGGGCCGCATGAAGGTCGTGGGCGTGCCCGACAGCCACGACGCGCCGGCGATCGTGGGCCGCGACGTGGCGCGCGGCGAGGAACTGGCGCGCTTCGAGATGGGCTCGACCATCGTGCTCGTGCTGCCGCGCGGCATGGCGAACACCGCGACGGAGCTGCGCCAAGGCGATCCGGTGCGGCTGCACCAGTCCTTGGGGGCGCTGGCGTGAGCGTGGACTCGGGACGTACGGGGCTTCCCGCGGCGCCGCGCCTCGGCGACGAGGAGGCGCGCCTGCTGCGCTTGTTCGCCTGCGCGGTGCTGGGGCGCTGGGACGACCTCGCAGCGGCGCGGCGCGCGGCCCCGCCCGGCGAGCCCAACCGCGCCTGGCGCGAGACCATGCTCATGGTGCACGTCTACGCCGGCGCGCCGCGCGCGGTGGAGTGCCACGCCCTGCTTGCGCGCGAGGGCGGCCTCGGCGACCCGGAGCCGGGCGAAGTCGAAGGCGAGCACGTGGCGCGCGAGCGCGGCGAGGCGCTGTTCGACGCGATCTACGCGCGCCAGGCGCCGGACGTGCGCGCGCTCGTCGGCGGATTCCACCCCGACTTCGCGCGCGTGGTCTTCCACGATTGCTACGCGCGCATCCTCGCGCGCCCGGGGCTCTCGGCGCGCCTGCGCGAACTGCTGGCGGTGGTGGCGCTGTCGGCCACCGGGCAGCCGCGCCAGCTGGCCTCGCACGCCCGCGGCGCCTTGCGCTGCGGAGCCTCGCCGACGGAGGTCGCCGCCGCGCTGGACGCCGTGGCCGACCTTCTGGAGCCGGCGAGGCTCGCCGAGGCGCGGGCCGTGGTGGCGCGCCACGCGGCCTGAAGCCACGCGCCTCAGCGCGTGCGGGCCTCGAGGCGCAGCTCGCGCACGCGCGCCGGACGCGTGGAGCGCAGCTGCACGCGCTGGCCCGCCCCCGACGACGCGCGCAGCAGGCGATCGACCAGCGCGCGGCCGTCGACCTCGAAGCGCACGACATCGCCCTTGCGCGAGAGGTGCAACGACAGCTCGACCTCGTCGCCGGAGAGCTGCGCGAGTCGACCTTCGCCCGCGCGCGCGCGACGCACCAGCGCCGCGAGGTCCTTCTCCTCGGCGGCGTCCAGCAGCACGCGCGCCGAGCGCGCCACGCGGTCGAAGACCACCAGCGCGTGCACGCCCGCGGCCGACAGCACGACGAGGTCCAGCGGTTCGTCGGCGGCGGAGGCCACGCGGACGCTGGCCACGATCGGCCCGCGCGCGTCCAGCGGCGGATCGAGGGGCAGCGCGGGACCGGCCACGAGCGGCAGCTCGTCGTCGCGCAGCGAGCGCGGCGCGCTCCAGCCGTCCTTGGAGCGGATCCACGCGCCGGGCTCGAGCCAGCCGCCCACGCGCTCCTCGAGCTTGAACGTCAAGTGGACCGCGCCGTCGGGCCCGATGCGCACGTCGTCGGCGCCGAGCGCGCCCACGTCGGCGACCACCGGCGTGGGGGCGGGTCGCGCCAGGGCGGCCTTGAGCTCGCGCAACTCGCGCGACTCCTCTTCGAGGAGGTCGGCGGCGCACTCGGCGAGGATGTCCTCGATGCGCGCGGCCACTCGCGCGGGATCGGCTCCGGAGCGGGCGTCGCGCCGCGCCAGCCGCACGCGCTCCTCCGTCGCCGCGCGCAACGCGCGCAGCCCGTCGGCGAGCTGCGCGCGCGCCTGCCACGCCAGCGGATCGTCGGCGTCGACCGCGCCGCTCGCGAGCACGCGCTCGAGGGCGCGCCAATCGCCCTCTTCCTGGTGCAGCGCGACCAGCAGCGCCGCGTCGCGCGGGTTCGCCGCGTCGAGGCCGGCGAGCGCGACGAGGCTCGCGCCGTCCACGAGCGCCCCCTCGGCCCCGGCTCGCGCGCCGCGCAGGCGCAGCGGCCACGGCGCGGCGCCGCTCGAGACGACGAGGCCGAAGGGCCGCTCGAGCGCGGCCACGGCGGCGCGCGCGGCCTCGCCCTGCGCGGCGAGGTCGGGCGCGACCCAACCCGGTTCGAGGCGCACGACGCCTCGCAGCCGCAGGCTGCCGGCGCTGAGCTCGACCTCGGCGCCCTCGCGCGCGGCCAGTCCCCGGGCGGCGCGCGCCAGCAGTTCGTGCAAGAGCCGCAACCGTCGCTCGAGCAGTCGCAGCGCCGGCCGCACCGGTTCCGCCCACGCCTCCTCCGCCCGGAGGGCCACGAGGTCGGCGGCCGCCAACCAGTCGCGCCGCCCGTCGGCCCCGAACTCGGCGCACTCGCGCAGCAGGCGGGGCCACTCGCGCTCGGCCTCGGCCGCGGGCAGGCTCGCCTCGAGCGTCGCCAGCCGCGCCCCTTCGCGCTCGCGGGCCGCTTCCGCCAGCCGCGGCCAGCCGGCCGGCTCCTCGCCCTCGAAGAGCGGCCAGCGCGCGAGGATCCCGAGCCACTCCTCGCGCAACCGCGCCTTGGCGTCGAAGGCGCGCCCTTCGCGCAAGGACGCCTCGATGCGCGCGCCCGCCGCGGCCACCTCGCGCCCGGCGCGCGAGTCC
>JBEBCR010000457.1:0-6890 GCA_041157565.1 Planctomycetota bacterium
GCGGAGGCGAGGAACGGCGCGCACAGGACGAGCAGCGCCAGCAGCACGAGCAGCACGACCATCAAGGCCATGCCGCGGCGCGGGCACTTCGCGCGGGCTCGGCGGAGGACCCTCACTCGACCGCCCCCGACATCTGCACCACCACGAACTCCTCGGGCGCCTCGTCCTTCAGGATGCGGATGCGCACGGGTTCCTGGTGGATGGAGCGATCGAGCATGCCTCCCGGCGCGAAGCGCACCAGCGCGGGACCGGCGGGATCGAGGCGCGCGCCTTGCGGCAGCTTGTAGCCATCGTCGCGGCTGGCGCAGGCGACGACCAGCCGATCGACCGCGCCGCGGAACGGCACCTGCGACGGGCACAGCCGCAGCGGGCCCTCGGGCGGCCACACGGGCGCGTCCTCCGCCACGTGCGCGCGGCGCGCGCCGTCGACCCACAGCTCGAAGCGCACGCGGTCGTAGCGCGCCTCCAGCACGACCCAGCGGCCCTGCGGCACGACGCCCGGCGCGCTCGAGAGCGCCACGCGTCCGCCGCGGCGCGTCTCGCCGGCCTCGTCGACCAGCTCCGGCGCGAACCAGGCCCGGAACGAGCCGTCGCCGCCCAGCTCGAGGCCGAAGGACTCGCCCAGCGCCAGCAACGGTCCGCCGTCTTGTCCGGAATGCTTGACAGCCAGCGAGGCCGACCAGCCATGGCGCGGATTCCACGCGCCGTCCTGGTGGACGGGCCATGCCACGTGCGAACCGTCGGGCTCGCCGTCGAAGTCGAGCGCGCGACCTTGCCAGCCGTCGTCCACCTGGCGACCTCCGGTCGTCGAGGGCAGCTGGCCGAAGGCGCCTTCCAGCGAGGGATCCTCGAACTGGAAGGTGCCCACCACGCGCAGGCCCGAGGGCCTCACCAGTCCTTCCTTGGCGTCGAACTCGACGCTGGCGCTCGCCTGCCGGGCGACCGCGTGGTTGCGCGCGGCGCGCAGCTGGGAGACGACCTGCGAGCGCACGACGCGCTCGCCGAGGTCGAGCCGCGCGAACAGGCCCAGGCCGAGGCCCATCATCACCCCGAGCAGCGCCACGACCAGCAGAAGCTCGACGAGCGTGAAGCCCACGGCGCGGCGGCGCGCGGCGATGCGCGCTCGGGTTCCCGTCGTGGAGCCGGCCGGGCGCATCTCAGCCCCCGTCCTCGCTCGACGAAGTGTCGAAGTTGCAGACGTCGTCGTCGGTGTCGAAGCGTCCGTCCGGACCGGCGGACACGAGCTGGTACTTGCCGGCGCGCTGGGGACAGCCGGTGGTCGGGTTGCGCTTGGCCTTGAGGTTGGTCTCGAGCTCCTCGCCGGTGTCGGGATCCTCGGTGACGTAGGCGTCCTCCCGCCCGTAGTCGCGGCGGTGCAGGTAGGCGATCGGGTTGCCCCACGCGTCCTTCAGCTCGAACAGGTCGGGCTTCTCGAAGCGCGCCAACTGGCGCTTGGCCTCGTCGCCGTCGGAGTTGCCGAGCTTGTCCTCGGCGAGCCCCGTGCCGCCC
Source organism: Planctomycetota bacterium (assembly GCA_041157565.1). Taxonomy (GTDB): domain Bacteria; phylum Planctomycetota; class UBA1135; order UBA1135; genus SXXH01. The sequence goes on from JBEBCR010000457.1 coordinate 1,510, forward strand.
CAGTCCTTGCCCCACAGCGACACCACCAGCGCCTCCGCGCCGAGGTTGATGCCGTTGGGCGGCGCGCCCCACGCGTCGGGGAAGTGCGAGGGCGGGTAGTCGCCGAAGCGGTTCTCGTACTCGGCGATGGCCACGTCGAGCTGGGCGAGGTACGCCTTGGTCGCCTTCTCGTTGGCGCGCTCGCCGAAGCCGGCGAGGCGCGGCACGAGCACGACGATCAGGATCGAGAGGATCACCAGCACGGCGAGCAGCTCGATGAGCGTGAAGCCCGCGCGGCGGCGGGAGGCGTTCGTGTGTGCGGCCATGTTCGCGGGTCCTGGCCCGCGCCCTCGCGCGGGTCGTTCGGTGTCAGCGCTTGCGGAAGACGATGTCCACGTCGTCGATGTCCACGCCGACCGAACGTCCGGTCTGGCCCTCGACGAACACGCCGAGCTTCAGCTCGTTGTTGGTGCGGCCCAGCGAAGGGAGGGCGCGGCCGACGACGACGGGCACGCCGTCGAAGAGCACGTTGACCTTGGTGCTGGAGGCGTCCCCGGTCCGCTCGATGCGCACCACGACCGGCTTGCCGATCGGCCAGCGGAAGCCGGTGGCGTCGGAGTAGGGCAGCTGGTCCTCGCCGCGCTGCTTGACGACGCGCGTCTGCACCGTGTCCTTGCCCGGCTCGTTGTGGCGCGCGACGACGACCTCGGCCTCGACCTGCGGCTCGCCTTGGCGCGAGGACTCGCGCGCGACGAACATGCCCACGCGGGCGTTGGTCCCCTCGCGGATGGTGATGCGCGCCTCGATCGAGACGAAGTCGTTGGCGCTGCGGCGTTGCCACAGGCGCGAGCGGCCGTCCTGCTTGAACTGGCCCGAGATGTCGACCACGCCGTCGTGGATGGAGACCAGCGGCCCCGAGGACTCCTGCGTCTCCCAACCGTTCATCAGCTGGCGCCGCTCGAACGTGTCGGTCCAGACCTGCTTCTCCAAGTGGTCGGCGATGCGCTCGATCTGGCCGCGCGCCCAGGCGCGGTGCGGATCGCCCTCGGGCAGCGAACGGCGGTTGTCGTCGAGCTCGCGCAGGCGCGCCATGGCCTCGACCGCGTCGCCGCGGCGGTACTGGCACCACGCCATGCCGTTGCGCGAGGAGGGCTCGTCGCTGTCGAGCGCCAGCACGCGCTTGAACGAGTCCTCCGCGCCGGCGAGCGCGCCCGCCTCCAGCTGCGCGAGGCCCCGCAGCGTCCACGCCGTCGACCAGGCGGGCTCCAGCTGCGTGGCGCGATCGAGGTAGCGCAGCGCCTGCTCGCGCTCGCCGCGACGCAGGCTCAAGGCGCCCAGCTGCGCCAGCGCGTCGGTCGACTCGACTTCGACCTCCAGCGCGGCGCGGAACGCGTCCAGGGCCCCGTCCAGGTCGTCCTTGACCGCGCACAAGCGGCCGCGCTGGTAGTTCGACCAGAAGTCGGACGGGCTCGCCTCCAGGGCCAGGTCGACGAAGCGCAGCGCCTCGTCGACGTCGCCCGAGCATTCGGCCAGCCACGACAGCGCACGCCACGCCGCGTGCGCGCGCAGCGGATCGACGGCCGCAGCCGCGAGCAGCGCGTCGCGCGCGCCCGCGGCACCTTGCGCGCCGGAGCGCAGGCCCGCGAGTCCGGCGGCGAGTCGCTCCTCGAAGCCCTCGCCGAGGTCGGCGGTCGAGGGCGCGGCCTTGCCGGCGAGCAAGGTCGCGGCCACCACGCCCGCGGCGGCGCGGCCCGACTCGTCGTCGGCGGCCAGCGCCTGCTCGTAGGCCTGCAAGGCGGCCTCGACGCGGCCGACGGCCAGCAGCCCGTCGGCGTGGTCGGCGCGCAGCGCGGCGCGCGTGCGCTTGCGCTCGGGCTCGCCCGGCTCGTACTGCACCGCGGCCGCGAGGTGCTCGAGCGCCTCGGTGGCGCGTCCGCGCGCCAGCAGGAATCGTCCCAGCGCGGAGCGCGCGAACCACTGCGTGCTGCCGTAGCGCACGGCGTCCTGCAGGTGCGCCTCGGCCTCGGCGTCGAGCAGGAAGCGCGCCTCGAGCTCTCCCAGGCTCGCCAAGACGAGCGGGCTGCGCTCCATGCGACCGGGTTGGAGCAGGTCGACGTAGAGCGCGTGCGCCTCCTCGAAGCGGAAGCCGGCCTCGAGGACGCGCGCGCGACCCAGCTTGGGCGCGGGATCCTGCGCGAGCACCGCCTCGGCGCGTCCGTACATCTCCGCGGCGACCTCCAGGGCGCGCGGGGACTCGTGGCGCAGCTCGAGACACTCCTCGGCGAAGCGCAGCGCGTCGTCGTACTGCCCCGCCGGAAGCGGATCGCCGAACTCGGAACGACGCGCCTCGATGCGGTTCACCACCGTGTCGGCGAAGCCGTACTCGCCGATGTTCTTGCGCGGGACGGGCACCGGCTGCATGCCCGGGAAGCGCGGACGGCCGGCGGCGACGTCGTACTCGACGAAGAGGATGTCCTCGTCGGGCCGCGAGCGCAGGGTCCAGCGGTTCTTGTTGGAGATGACGCCGAAGCGGAACTCGTTCGTCCGCACCCAGTCGTACATCCGCTTGGACGCGGCGACGCGCTCGGCAAGGTCGTCGCCGGCCGGCGCCACGGGCTCGATCGGCTTCTTCTTGCCGACGACGGGCGCGGGCGCGGCCTCGGCCTCGTCGTCGGACGAGGTCTGGCCGGCGAACAAGCCGGGCGCATCGAAGCGCGCAGGCCTGGCGCGCAGGAACCGGCCGAGCAGCCCGTCGTCGGGGCCCGGCAGCGGCGGCGGCAGCAGGCCGGGCAGCGCGTCCACCGGCGGCATCTCGAGTTCGAGCGGCGGCAGTGGTCGCGTGTCGGAGGGCGGCGCGAGGATGTCGCGCGAAGCCTTGGCGACGCGCGGAGCCGACAGCGCGACGGCGGGATCCACCCCGGCCGCGGGCTCGAGCTCGCGCGCGGCCGCGCGCTTGTCCCTGCCGGCCGCGGCGTCGACGAGGAACGTGCGCCAGGACAGCGCACCGAGCACGACCAGCGTGCAGCCGAACATCACTTGCTCGCGATTCAGCGCCATGTCGTCCTCACTCCGCCTCGACGCGCTCGACGCGCGCGGCCAGGAACACGACCTCCAGCGAGGCCTCCTCGGACTTGCCGCGCGAAGGCGCCAGCTCGACCTTCTCCACGACCAGCGGCGCGCCGCCCTCGACGGAGGGCTCCTGCGTGGCGGCGACGAAGTCGACCAGCGCGCCGGGCGCCCCGGTCATGGCGCACACGACGCGCGTCTTCTCGACGCGGCCGACGCCTTCCTTCGAGTTCAGGCGCGGATCAAGCCGGATCTCGAGCCGGTCGATGCGCGCGACGCCGCGCGCCATGGCGACGCGCGCCACGCGGTCGACGAGGTCCAGCGCCTGCAGGTGGCGCTCGATGTCGCCCTCCTTGGTGGGCGAGAGCGCGGGCAGGCCGAGGTCCTCGGGGATGCGCAGGCTGGCGCGGCCGGCGCGCTGCAGCAGCTCCTCGCGCGTGGCCGCCACGACGGCGAAGTACTGCGACGACGCGGAGCCGCGCGCGGCGTCGAGGCGCCAGAACGGACGCGTCTGGAAGTGGACGGCGTCCGACAGGCGGCCCACCGCGGATTGCAGCGCGTCGTGCCGTGCCTGCGCGACGGCCTCGGCCTCGCGTCCGTACAAGGACTCGCTCGAAAGCTTGCGCGCCGTCAGCGCGGCCGAGCGCCGGGCGCGCGCCAGCTCGTCGCCGTAGAACGACTGGATCAGCATCCACGCGATGAGGAAGGCGATGCCGCCGCCGGCGGTCGCCAGCGCGAAGCGCTTGTTCTCCTGCCACCAGTCCTGCGCGCTCATTGGGCCACCTTCGCTTCCTTCGCGGGCGCGGCGGCGCCGCCGCCCAAGAGGCAGATGTCGATCGTGAAGCGCGAGCCGTTGGGCGTCAGGCGCTCGCGCATCGCGGCGCCCGGCGGCAGCCCGGAGCGCAGGTTCTGCACGAAGGCCTCGTACTGCGTGTTGAGCGCGTTGGTCCCTTCGCGCGCGCGGCCCTCGACGGACAGGATCGGCCGCTCCGCGCCGCGCGCCACGCCCAGCTCCGGATCCGCGCGCAGGTCGCTCGACAGGCGCGTCAGCCAGAACTCGGCCGGCAGGTGCGCGCGCAACAGGTCGACGGCGCGCGCGACCTGCTCGCCCGCGCCCTTGAGCACGACCAGCTCGGTCGCGGACTTGTCGAGCTGCGCGTTCTTCGCCACCAGGTCCTCGGTGCGGCGATGGACGTTGTTGGCCGACTTGTACTCGCGCTCGAGCCGCGCGGCGACCTCGTCGGCCTTGACCATCTCGGCGCGCGTGCGCCAGAAGGCCGCGCCGAGGAAGCACAGCGCCAAGGCGCCCGCCGCGATCATCCACGCGGTGCGCGTGCGGAACTGGCGTTGCCGCGCCCACGCCGCGGGCAGGATCTCGAGCGACCAGGCGTCGTCGGCGACGGCGGTGGCGGCGAGGCCCAGCGCCACGACGGACTCGAGCGAGTTGCGCTTGAGCGCTTCGGCCGCCTCGGGCTCGAGCTTCGACAGGTCGAGCGAGCGCAGCGGGTCGAACAGCTCGACCTTCACGCCCAGCGCGCTCGACAACCAGCGCGCCATGCCGTCGAGCCGCGCGCCGCCGCCGCACAGGAGCACCTTGTCGAGCTTCAGTCCCGGCAGTCGGATCTGGCTCTTGGCGAAGGCCACCGTGCTCGTGAACAAGGACAGGAACTGGCCCGAGGCGCCCGCCACCGCGCGCGCGACGCGCTCGGCGTCCGGATCGGCGTGGCGCGCGCCCGGATCGAGCGTCGCCACCTTCTCCTTGAGCTCCCGCGCGCGCGTCGCCGACACCGACAGCTTCTGGGCGATGGCGTCGTCGAACAGCTTGGAACCGCCGGCGAGGTTGCGCGCGAACAAGAGGTCGACGCCGCGCGCCACGACCACGTCGGTCGACTCGTGGCCGACGCAGGCGACGAGCACGACCTCGTCCTCCACCACGCTGAAGCGCGTGTAGGCGTTGTACAGCGCCACGGCGTTGGGCGTGAAGGCGTCGAGCGAGCCGCCCTTGGACTCCAGCCCCTGCATGTGCTCGTCGAGCAGGCTCTCGCGCGCCATGGCCAGCATGACCACGTCCTCGCCCTCGATCTCGGGCAAGGGCGGCAGCAGGTTGAAGTCGCTGGCGAGGCCGGAGCCCGACTGCTCGCCGATCTCCTCCACTTCGAAGCGCATCAGGTTGCGCAGCTGCCAATCGGGCATGCGCGGCACGTGCGTGTAGCGCACGTTGAGGTCGCGGCCGGTCACGCCCACGCGCGAGGCCTTGGGCGCGAAGGGCACCTCGCACGAAGCCCAGCGCGCGGCGTAGTCGGAACCCGACGCGGGCGAGGCGTGGAAGTCGAGCA
>JBEBCR010000458.1:0-3038 GCA_041157565.1 Planctomycetota bacterium
TGCACGCGCACGGAGCGGCCATCGGAGATCCACAGGCGCGATCCGCGCTCCTCGAAGGCGATCCACTCCCAGTCCTCGCCGCGCTCCGCCACGAAGGCGAGGCGCTCCGCTCGGCGCACGAACACGCCCTCCGGCTCGACGGTGGCGCTCCAACCCGCGCCACCATCGTCGAGGCGGCGCGCCTCGTCCGTGCGCGCCAGGACGCGCAGCCCGGAGCGGGCGGGCGTCGGGGGCGTCGAGCGGAACGAGGAGGGCGTGGCGAGCTCGAAGCGCAGGTCGCCTGCGAAGGCGGCCACGCGACCATCGACGAGTTCGACCAGCACCCTTCCGTCCTCGACGACGGGACCAGAGCGTGGCGGCGCGGGCAGTCGCGTGGGCCCGGCGGCCGAGCCGTCGCGCGCATCGACCAGCCACGCCGCCCCGTCCTCGTCGACGAGCAGCAGCTGCTCCGGCCGCTCCGGCAGGGGAGCTGGCGCCCGCGCGAATCCGGCGAGGCTGTCGAGGCGCGCGCGCCAGGCGACCGATCCGTCGCGTTCGCAGCGCAGCACCAAGGCCGAGCGATCCACGAGCACGTGGCCGTCGCCGCAGGAGATCGGCGGCGCCGAGACCCTGCCGAGTCGAGCCAGTTCGAAGTCGGGCTTGCGCTGCAGGTGCAGTAGACGGTCCTTGGGCGCGTCGCAGAGGAGCACGGTCTCGTGGCAGCCCGCGCGCGTCGCCACGAGGCGCAGCTTCTCGCCCGCGGCGCTGCGCACGACCAGCGGAGCGGCGCCGCGCGAGCCGTCCGGCAGTTCGATCGAGGCGTCGGCCGGGAAGACGTCGAGGCGCCACGGCAGCGCGCGCGCCTCGCCAGGGAACTCGCGCTGCAGCTCGGCGATCGCCCGCTCGTGCTGGCCCGCGAGCGCGAGTCGCTCGGCCTCGGCCAGCGCGTCGCGCTTGCGGAAGGCCTCGGCGAACTCCTCGGCGGCCGAGGCTCGCACCGCGCCCTCGAGGTCGAGCGCCACGATGCCTTCGTAGTCGGAGGCCGCGCCGGTCCAATCGCCCGCCGCCTTCTTGAGGCGCGCGGCGCCGATCAGGAGGTTCATCGCTTCGATCCTGCGCCAGTGGTCGGCCGCCTGGACGAGGCGCGCGCGTCGTTCCGTGCGCGCCACGAGCCGCTGGTCGACCTCGGCGAGCCTCGTGGCGAGGCGGCGCCAGGTCTCTTCGTCGCGCGCGGCCAATTGGGAGCGCAGCTCGGCCAGCAGGCCGCGCAGGTGCTCCTCCGCCGCAAGTTCCGCGTCGCCGGTGCCGGGTTCGTCCGGCAATGCAAGCACCATGTCGCCGATGCGCGCCTCGACCGCGCCCGCGAGATCCGCCACCGGCGGCAGCGATTCGAAGCCGGGCGCCTGCGGCGGAGGCGGAGGCAGGGCCAGTCCGCGCTCGACGCCGAGCATCAGGTCTCCGCTGGCGCACAAGGACGCGGCCGCCTTCCAGTCGCGCATCCACGCGCTGCAGTCGGCTTGCGCGTCCTCGAGCGCGCGCTCGGCCAGCGATTCGCGCCACGCGTCGACGAACGGGTCGCCCTCCTCGGGGAAGTGCGCGGCGAGCAGGCGCAAGGCGCGCTCGGGCTGCGACTCGATCGCGCGGACCTCGAGGATCCGCCGTTCGCGGTCGGCCGTCTCGCGCCAACGCACGACGCCCATGGCGGAGAGGCACAGGGCGATGCACAGGCCGGCCAGCGTGTGCTTGCGCACCAGCGCCTGGCGCATCGCCATGGCCCTGGCGCGCGACAGCAGCGCGCGAGCCTCGGGATGCTCCGGCGCCAGCTCGACCAGCGCCTTCAGGCTGGGCAAGGCCTTCTGCGGCTTCTTCTGCTGCAGGAGCTCGCGCGCCGTCTCCACGATCCACGGCGCGGCCTCGTGGCCCATGCCGGCGTCGAGCATCAACGCGCCCACCTCGAAGCGCGCCACCGAATTGGCGGGGGTGCGCTGCGACAGCACGCGCAGCACCGGTTCGGCGGCGAGGCGCTTCCTCGCGGCTAGGAGCCGCTTGGCGAGCTCGCACAGCTCGCGCCACGAAGGTTCCTTCGTCGAGCCGGCCCAGCTCGCGGCGCGCAGCACGTGCAGCGCGGCCCGCAGGTCGTCGGGCGCGAGCTTGGCGTGGGCGCGCGCCCTCGAGAGGGCGGCGGCAGGCGATGCGGCCGCCGGATCCAGCTTGCGCAGGAAGCGCAGGCGCGCCGCGTGCGAAAGCGGCTTGAGGGCCGCCTCGAGGCGGCCAGCCTGCCATTCGTGGTCGAACAGGCGCGCCAGCTCCTCGGAGAGCGGTCCGGGTTCGCTGGCGGCCAACGCGGCGTCGATGCGCGCGGTGGCGCGCTCGAAGCGCGCCGACTGCAGCTCGTGACGCGCCAACGCCCACAGGTCGCGCGCCGAGGACAAGTAGAGGTCGCCCTGACGCAAGGCGGTCGCGGTCCACAGTTGCGCCTGGCGCAGCGCGACGCCGAGCTTGTCGGCGAGTTCGGCCACGCTCGAGGATCCATCGCAGGCCTGCACGAAGCGCGCGTGCTCGCTCGACGAGTCGCAGGCGAGTCCGCTCTGGAAGGCGACTTCGCCACCGAGCGGCATCCACTCCGCCGGCATGCGCGCGCGATCGTCCGCGAGGCGCGCGTACTCGAGCAGCAACGCCTCCAGCGGCAAGGGCGCCTCGAAGGCACCATCCGCCTCGCCTTGCTCGAGGGGACCAGGTTCGAAGCGGAAGTGCAGCGAAGGCGAGTCCAGCAGGCCGTAGAGGGCCTCGAGGCGCGCGGCGCGCGCGATCCGGGGCGCCAATTCCGCGACCTGCGCGTCGTCCGCCGCGCTCGCCACGGCCGCGCGCGCGCGGGACATCCAGGCTTCGGCGTCCTCGCCGTTCGCCGCCAGGAGGCGCACCGAGCCGCGCTGCAGCCCGAGGCGCGCGCGCAGCTCCTCGCCATCGAGGTGCAGCACGCCGTCCTTGCCGCGCGACAAGCTCTGCAGCAGATCGGCCAAGCCGATGCCGCTCACGTCTCCTTGGAAGCTCATGTGCCC
>JBEBCR010000459.1:0-10505 GCA_041157565.1 Planctomycetota bacterium
GCATGGTCGTCACCTGCCGTTCTCGCCACAGGCGAGGCCTTCCGCAGGCCGCCAGCGACGGTTGTTTGGTACATCCGAGTGGACTCGAACCACTGACCTACCGGTTCGCCACCGGTTGCTCCATCCAATCCTGAGCTACGGATGTTCGGGATGGAGGCCTCGATCGGCGGGAGGATCGTCTTGCGACGTTCCGCGCGCGCGATGCCTGCCTCGTGCCAAGGAAGGCGCGCTCGAGCGGCGCACCCCACGCGCCTCGGCCGGTTTTCCGCAGGACGCCGCGCCAGCGCGCCTTGCGTCGCCGGGGCGCCAAAGTCGTTCCCGAGGCGGGTCGCGCGGCGTATCTTCGCGCTCCATGAGCCCCTCCCCTGAGCACCTGATCCGGCTGAGCGACTTGTCCGACCGCGAGTTGGAGGACCTGCTCGACCTCGCCGGGCGGCTCAAGCGGCGCGCGGCGGCGGACAAGCTGCAGAACCGCAGCGTGGGGCTGTTGTTCTTCCGCGGTTCGCTGCGCACGCGCACGGCCTTCGAGTCGGCCATGCACCAACTCGGCGGGCACACGGTGCACCTCGCCGGCGCGTCGGACTTCTGGGAGTTGGAGGCGGCCGAGGGCCGCGTCATGGACGGCCGCGCGCCCGAGCACGTCAAGGACGCCGCCGCGGTGCTGTCGAGCTACGTCGACGCGCTCGCCATCCGGCCGCCGATGGCCGGGCACTCTTGGGCCTCCGACCGGCGCGACGAGGCCATCGCGGCGTGGGCGCGCTGGGCGCGCGTGCCGGTCGTCAACATGGAGAGCGCCATGTGGCACCCGCTGCAGGCCTTGTCCGACCTGATGACGATGAGGGAGGCGCTGGGCAACCTCAAGGGCAAGCGCCTCGCCATCGTGTGGACGCACTCGCCCACGCCCGCCTCCCCCGCCGTCGTGCATTCGCTGATCGACGCGGCCACGCGCGCCGGGATGGACGTGCGGCTGGCGCATCCGCCGGGCTACGAGCTCGACGAGGAGGTGGCGCGCGTCGTCGGCGCGCGCGGGCAGTCGTACCGCTCGTGCGACGCGCGCGAGGAGGCGGTCGAGGGCGCGCAGGTCGTGTACGCGCGCTCGTGGTGGTCGCTCGCCGACTACGGCAATCCGACGCTGGCGGCTTCGCGCCGCGCGCGCACGCACGGCTGGAAGGTCGACGGCGAGCTCCTGGCGCGCGGCGACGACGCGCGCTTCCTGCACGCCATGCCCGTGCGACGCAACATGGAGGCCAGCGACGAGGTGCTCGATGGACCGCGCAGCCTCGTCGTCGAGCAGGCCGCCAATCGCCTGCACGCCACCAAGGCCGTGCTGCTGAAGCTCCTCAAGGGCTGAAGCCCCCGAAAGCCGCGCCATGACCGCCCCCGACTTCGTGCACCTGCACGTGCACTCCGAGTACAGCCTGCTCGACGGCGCCAACCGGATCGGCGACCTGGTGGCCGCGTGCCAGAAGGACGGCCAGCGCGCCATCGCGCTGACCGACCACGGCAACATGCACGGCGCCATCGAGCTCTACCAGGCCGCTTCCAAGGCGGGCGTCAAGCCGATCGTCGGGTGCGAGGTCTACATCGCGCGCCAGTCGCGCAAGGAGCCGCACAACAAGGCCAAGGGCAACGGCTACCACCACCTGACGCTGATGGCGCGCGACGAGCGCGGCTACAAGAACCTGCTCAAGCTGGCCTCGCTGGCCTACCTCGAGGGCTACCACTTCCGGCCGCGCGTCGACCGCGAAGTGCTGGCGCGGCACGCGGACGGGCTGTTGTGCCTGTCGGGGTGCCTCGCCGGCGAGCTGTCGCAGCTCGTGCTGGTCGGCAAGGAGGAGGAGGCGCTGTCGCTGGCGGCCACCTGGCGCGACCTGTTCGGCCCGGAGAACTTCTGGCTGGAGCTGCAGCGCAACGGGCTCGAGCTGCAGCAGAAGGTCAACGAGGCGCTGGTGCGCATCCACCAGCGCGTCGGCATCCCGCTGGTCGCCACCAACGACATCCACTACCTGCGCGCCGAGGATTGCCAGGCGCAGGACGTCTTGCTGTGCATCAACACCGGCGCCAAGCGCGCCGACGAGAAGCGCTTCCGGTTCGAGACGGACACCTTGTACTTCAAGACGCGCGAGGAGATGGCCGCGATGTTCCGCGACCTGCCGGGCGCCGTGAAGGCGACGATGGACGTCGCGGAGCGCGTCGACCTCAAGATCGAGTTCGGCAAGTACCACCTGCCGGTCTTCACGCCCGACGACGGTCGTCGTCCCGAGGCCCTCTTCGCCGAGCTGCTCGAAATGGGGCTGGCCCGGCTCTATCCCGGCGACGACGGCCGGGCGCGGACGCGACTCGAGTACGAGAAGAAGGTCATCGCCGAGCTGGGCTTCGTCTCGTACTTCCTGATCGTGTGGGACCTGATCCGCTGGGCGCGCGAGAACGGCATCCCGGTCGGTCCCGGCCGCGGCTCGGCGGCCGGGTCGATGGTCGCGTACCTGCTCGGCATCACCAAGGTCGACCCGCTCAAGTACGACCTCCTCTTCGAGCGCTTCCTGAACAGCTCCCGCGTGTCGATGCCCGACATCGACATCGACTTCTGCATGGACGGCCGCGGGCGCCTGCTCGACTACACGCGCCGCCGCTACGGCGACGACCGCGTGGCGCAGATCGTCACCTTCGGCACCATGGCCTCGCGCACGGTGGTGCGCGACGTGGCGCGCGTGCTCGACCTGCCGCTGTCGGAGGTCGACAAGATCAGCAAGAAGATCCCGACCGGCCCCAACGCGCCCTCCCTGAAGGAGGCGATCGAGGCCGACGAGGAGCTCAAGGCCCTCAAGGCGCGGCCCGAGATCGACGAGCTGTTCCGCATGTCCGTGCCGCTCGAGGGCATGGCGCGCCACATCTCCACGCACGCCGCGGGCGTGGTGATCTCCGACCAGCCCATCGTCGAGTACGTGCCGCTCGCCAAGAACGGCGACGACATCGTGACGCAGTGGCCGGCGCCCCAGCTGGAGGAGCTCGGGCTCCTCAAGATGGACTACCTCGGCCTGCGCACGCTGACGATCCTCGAGAAGACGCTGCGCAACATCGCCAAGCAGGGCGGCGCGCCGCCCGACCTGGACGCGCTGCCGCTGGTCGACGCCGCGGCCTTCAAGCTCCTGATGGCGGGCGACACGCTGGGCGTGTTCCAGCTGGAATCCGACGGGATGAAGAAGCTCGTGGCGCGCGTCAAGCCCGACTGCTTCGAGGACCTGATCGCCATCCTGGCGCTGTACCGCCCGGGCCCGCTCGAGTCGGGCATGGTCGACATGTTCGTGCGCCGCAAGCACGGCGAGGAGCCGATCTCCTACGAGCACCCCTCGATGGAGCCGATCCTGCGCGACACCTACGGCTGCATCGTCTACCAGGAGCAGGTGATGCTCATCTCCAGCGCGCTGTCGGGCTTCACGCTCAACGAAGCCGACAACCTGCGCAAGGCGATGGGCAAGAAGAAGCCCGAGATCATGCAGAAGTTCTCGGAGCAGTTCGTCGCCGGCGCCATGAAGAACGGCTGCGCCGAGCCGGTCGCGCGGCAGATCTGGGACAACATCCTCAAGTTCGGCGGCTACGGCTTCAACAAGAGCCACTCGACCGCCTACGCGGTGCTGACGTGGCAGACGGCCTACCTCAAGGCCAACCACCGCTCGGCCTTCCTCGCCGCCAACCTCTCGTGCGAAATGTCGAACTCGACCAAGGTGCGCGAGTTCGTCGAGGACGCCAAGAAGAGCGGCGTCGAGATCCTGCCTCCGTCCATCGGACGCAGCGCGTGGGAGTTCGAGCCCGAGGGGCGCGCCGTGCGCTTCGGCTTCGGCGCCATCAAGGGCACCGGGCAGAAGGCGGTCGAGCACCTCGTGGCCGCGCGCGCCAAGTCGTCCGCCAAGGCGAAGAAGCCGACGCTGCACGAACTGTGCTCGCAGCTCGACTCCACCGAGGTGGGCAAGGTCTGCTGGGAGGCGCTGATCAAGGCCGGCGCCTTCGACGAGCAGGGCCACAACCGCGGCGCGGTGATGGCCGCGCTGGCCACGGCGCAGACCGAGGGCGCGCGCTTCGCCGCCGACCGGCGCGCCGGGCAGGCGAGCATGTTCGGCGGCGAGGAATCCGGCCCCGCCGAGTCCGCGGCCGGCGACGGCATCGACGCCTCCAAGGCCTGGCCCAAGGCCGACACGCTGCGCGCCGAGCAGGAGGTGCTGGGCTTCTACTTGTCCGGGCACCCGCTCGAGGAGCGCGCCGGATTGCTCGCCCTGCTCGCCACGGGCCGCATCTGCGACCTCGCCGGCCAGAAGGGCGGCAGCGAGGTGATGGTGGCTGGCATGGTGGTGTCCGTGGCCGAGAACACCGTCAAGTCGGGCCGCTGGGAGGGCAAGAAGATGGCGCGCCTGCGCCTCGAGGACCTCACCGGCAGCATCGGCGTGACCTGCTTCCCGCGCACGTGGGAGGAGCAGAAGGCGCGCCTTGCCGAGGGCGCCGTGATCGTCGTCGGCGCCAAGCTCGAGGAGAAGGGCGAGGAGCCGGCGCTGCTCCTCGATTCGGTGTGGAGCGTCGAGGAGGCCATCGGACGCTTCCAAGGCGCGGTCGTGGTTTCGCTCGAGCCCGAGGACGAAGGGCTGGTCGAGCGCCTCGTGGAGCTCGTTGGGCGGCACAAGGGCCGCAACCAGCTCTACCTGCAGGTGCTCGGCACCGACGGCATGCTGCGCCGCGTGCGCGCGGGTTCGCAGCACAAGATCTCGGTGAGCGAGGGGCTCGCCAAGGAGCTCGAGGCGCTGCTCGGGCCCGGCCGCACGCGCCTCGCCAAGCTCTGACGACGCGCGGCGGCGCGTTCCGGCTAGCGCGCATTGCGATGCGCGGCCCCGGCTGGGCCGCCTCTCCGAGTGGGCCGCCTTGCCGGGTGGCCCGCATTGCCGAGTGCCCGCCAACGAACGAAGCCCCCACCGCAAGGTGGAGGCTTCGCGTCCGCGTGGGCTCGATGTCGGGCGCCGTCCCCGTCGCGTGGACGAGGCGGACGCCGCGGCGCGCTCAGGAAGCGGCCTTCTCGGCCTCGGCCTTGGCCGAGCGCTCGACGAACTCGAGGATCACGCGCTGGCCGTTGTCGCCGAGGCGCGGCTTCGACAGGTGCAGGATGCGGCAGTAGCCGCCCGGACGCGCGGCGAAGCGCGGCCCGAGGATCCCGAACAGCTTGTCGACCGAGCCCTTGTCGCGCAGGCGAGCGAAGACCGCGCGGCGCGCGGCCATCGTGTCGCTCTTGGCGAGGGTGACGATCTTCTCGACGAACGGCTTGACCACCTTGGCCTTGGCCGGCGTGGTGATGATCCGCTCGTGGAGCACCAGGCTGTTGGCCATGTTCTTCATCATGGCCTGGCGATGGCTCGTGGTGCGGCCCAACCGGTTTCCTGCGCAACGATGTCTCATGTGTCTGCTCGTCTTGTCTTCGTTTGAGGCGGATCCTAACGCCTTCTCGTGATCTTCGCTCGTCGGGCGGCGTGGGAGGCCGGCTGGGGCGCGCCGAAGCGCTGGACCCTCGACCGGCTCCCGCCGTTCGAATCGGGCTTCAGCCCTGCGCCCCCATGCCGAGGCCCAGACCCCGCTCGGCCAGCTTCTGCTTGATCTCCAGCAGGCTGGTCCGGCCGAGGTTCTTGAGGTTCATGACCTCCTCCTCGCCCATGGCGACGAGGTCGCCGATGGTCTGGATGTTGGCGCCGTCGAGGCAGTTGCGCGCGCGCACCGAGAGTTCGAGCTCGGAGACCGGCAGCGACAGCTGGCGTTGCAGCTCGCTGTTCTGCTGGTTGCGCACGTTGTACTCCGACGTGCTCGGATCCTCGGCCACCAGCGACAGGTCGCGGCTCTGGCCGGCGATGACGAAGGGGTTGAGGTGCTTGCGGTAGATCTTGGCGGCTTCGACCAGCGCCATGTCGGGCGACACGGTGTCGTCGGTCCAGATCTCCATGACCAGGCGGTCGTAGTTCGTCAGCTTGCCGACGCGCGTCTGCTCGATCGTGTAGCGCACGCGCTGCACCGGCGAGTAGATCGAGTCGACCGGGATGGTGCCCAGCTGCTGCGCCTCGGAGGCGTTCTCGTCGGCCGGCACGTAGCCGCGGCCGCGCTGGACGACCAGCTCGGCGTTGAACTTGCGGTCCTTGGTCAGCGTCGCGATGACCAGGTCGGTGTTGGCGACGCGCGCGCCGCCCTCGCACTGCACGTCCGCGCCCGTCACCGGGCCCTTGCCCGACTTCTGGATGCGCAGCGTGATGGCCTGCGAGCCGTCGTAGACGATGCGCAGGCGCTTGATGGCGAGGATGATGTCGGCGACGTCCTCGTAGACGCCCTCGAGGCTGTCGAACTCGTGGTTGACGCCATCGATCTTCACGGCGGTCACGGCCGTGCCCTCGATCGAGGACAGGAGCACGCGGCGCAGGCCGTTGCCGATCGTGTGGCCGAAGCCGCGCTCGAACGGCTCGACGATGCAGCGACCGTAGGTCTGCGTCAGGGTGTCGGAGTCGAACTGCACGCGGCTCGGCAGTTCGAAGTTGCGCCAGCGAATTCTCATGTGTCTCGTTCCTGCGTGGAACCTTGCGTAGAAACCGGAAGGGTTCGCCCGGGAGCGTCCCGGCGAGGCGTTGCGAGCGGCGAGCGCGGCGGCGGTTCCCTTCCCCCGCGCTCGTCCTCATCTGCGCCCCGCCGGCGCCCGCCCCACTCGGGACGGGCCGCCCGGACGGCGTTGGATCACTTCGAGAGGAGCTCGATGATGAGCTGCTCCTGGATGGCGTGCGGCACGTCTTCGCGGCGCGGCACGGCGACGACCTTGGCCGTCAGCGTGTCGCCGGAGACCTCGACCCACGCGGGGACGGGCTGCGACTTGTTCACCTCGATCGCCTCGCTGACGATCTTCTTGGTGTTCTCGCGCGTGGACGGCGCGACGACGTCGCCCGGGCGCACGGAGTACGAGCACACGTCGACCTTCTTGCCGTTGACGCGCACGTGGCCGTGGTTGATCAGCTGGCGCGCGTGGTTGCGCGACAGCGCGAAGCCCGCGGCGAGCAGCACGTTGTCGAGGCGACGCTCGAGGAGGACCATCAGGTTCTCCCCCGTGTTGCCGCGCAGGCGCTCGGCCTCCTGGAAGTAGAGGCGGAACTGGCGCTCGCCCACGCCGTAGATGCGCTTGAGCTTCTGCTTCTCGCGCAGGCGGACGCCGTACTCGGTGACCTTGCTGCGCTTCTGCGCGTGGACGCCCGGCGGGTAGTCGCGACGGGAGACGGCGCACTTCTCGGTGAAGCAACGCTGGCCCTTGAGGAAGAGCTTGATCCCCTCGCGGCGGCACAGCTTGCACTTCGGATCGACGATACGAGACATGTTCGGTTCCTGCTTGTGGCCGGGGTGTCAGACGCGACGCTTCTTGCGGGCGCGGCAGCCGTTGTGGGGCAGCGGGGTGATGTCCTCGATGGACAGCACCTTGAGGCCGGAGTTGGCCAGCGCGCGCACCGCGGACTCGCGGCCGGAGCCGGCGCCCTTGACGCGCACTTCGACTTCGCGGACGCCGAGGCGCACCGCGCCGGCCGCCGCGCGCTCGGCGGCGCGCTGCGCGCCGAACGGCGTGCTCTTGCGGGTGCCCTTGAAGCCCACCGCGCCGGCCGAGCCGGTCGCCAGCACCTCGCCGGTGGGCGAGGTGATGGTCACCAGCGTGTTGTTGAAGGTGGCCTTCACGTGGGCGACCCCGCGATGGCCCACCTTCTTGACCTTCTTCTTGGCCGCCTTGGCGGGCGCCGCCGCGGCCGTGGACCCGGCCTCGGCCGGCGTAGTCGTCTTGGTTTCCTTCGCCATGTGTGCTTCCTGGGCTTTCGTTGCGTGGTCGCGCGGCGGGCCGTGTCCGGCCCGCCAGCCCGGTCACTTCATGCCCTTGACCGACTTCTTGCCGGCCACCGTCTTCCTCGGACCCTTCCGCGTGCGGCTGTTCGTGCGCGTGCGCTGTCCGCGCACGGGCAGGCCGCGACGATGGCGCATGCCGCGGTAGCAGCCGATGTCGCGCAGGCGCGCGATCGAGGCGGCCACGAGGCGGCGCAGGGTGCCCTCCACCGCGTACTCCTTCTGCAGGTAGTTCGCGATGTTGGCGAGCTGCTCCTCGGTCAGGTCGCGCGACTTCATGCCCGGATCGAGCTTGAGGGCCGCGCAGGTCTTCGCGGAGGTCGTGCGACCGACGCCGTAGACGTAGGTCAGCGCGATCTCGAGGCGCTTGTTCGGGGGGATGTCGACACCGATCAGACGGGGCATGTTCAGTTCTCTCTAGTGTTGTGTGCTGTGGTGGCCAGGCCGCTCACTTGCCCTGGCGCTGCTTGTGGCGCTTGTCGCTGCAGATGATGCGCACGACGCCGCGGCGCCGGACCACCTTGCAGTTCATGCACATGCGACGAACGCTGCTACGGACTTTCATGATCCATCCCTCTTTCTACGCTCTCCGCGGCAGACGATCCGGCCCTTCGTCAAGTCGTAGGGCGACATCTCCACGGTGATCTTGTCTCCAGGCAGGATCCGGATGTAGTGCATCCGCATCTTGCCGCTGACGTGCGCGAGGATCTCGTGTCCCGACTCGAGCTTCGCGCGGAAGCGCGCGTTCGGCAGCGATTCGGTGACCATGGCCTCGACGGTGATCGGTTCTTCCTTGGCCATCACGCGGCTCCCACGGCCGTGGCGGCCCGCACGAGGTCGGAATAGACGAGGTCGGCGGCGCGATCGCCATCGACTTCGGAAAGCAGCCCGCGCTGGCGGTACCAGCCCTCGAGGGGCAGGGTCTGCTCGCGGTACACCGCGAGGCGCTTGGTGACGGTCTCGAGGCTGTCGTCGCTGCGCACGACGAGCGCTCCGCCGCACTTGTCGCAGCGTCCCTCGACCTTGGGCGGCGAGTGGCGCACGTGGTGGATGTTCCCGCAGGCGCCGCAGGTGCGGCGGCCGGTCAGGCGCTCCACCAGCGCGCCGTCGGCCACGCGCAGGTTCAAGGCGAGCACCTCGACGCCCGATAGGCGAAGCGCCAGGGCCTCGGCCTGCGGCAGCGTGCGCGGGAAGCCGTCCAGCAGGCAGCCGCCGGCGCAGTCGGCGCGCGCGATGCGGTCGAACAGCATGTCGAGGACGAGCTCGTCGGGGACGAGCTTGCCGGAGTCCATGTACTCCTGCGCCTTCTTGCCGAGCGGCGTGCCCTTGGCCTTGTTCTCGCGGAACAAGTCGCCGGTGGACACGTGCGGCAGCGACAGCGCCGCCGACAGGCGCGAAGCCTGCGTGCCCTTGCCCGCGCCCGGAGGGCCGAGCAGGATGACCACGCGACGCTTCGTCACCGCGCGTCCCCCTTGGTGGCGCCGCGCGTCCAGCCCGGGCCGGAGGACTTCATGAAGCCCTCGTAGTTCTTCATCACGAGCTGGGCGTTGAGGCGGTCGACGAGGTCGAGCGCCACGCCCACCACGATCAGCACCGAGGTGCCGCCGAGGAAGTACATGAGCGACGGGTTGCTGACGCCCTGCGTCAGGAACGCCGGGGCGACCGAGATGACGGCCAGGAAGGCGGCGCCGGCCAGCGTGATGCGCGTCAGGACGCTCGAGAGGTACTCGGCGGTCTTGGCGCCGGGACGGATGCCCGGGACGAACGAGCCGTGCTCGCGCAGGTTGTCGGCGATCTCGTTGGGCTGGAACATCAGGCGGTTCCAGAAGAAGCAGAAGAAGAAAACCAGCGCCGAGAACAGGGTCACGTGCACGAAGCCGGTCGGCGAGCTGAAGACCTGCGTCCACTCCGTCGCGCCCATGAACTCCAGGAGGAGCTGCGGGATGATGAAGATGACGCTGGCGAAGACGACCGGCATGACGCCCGCCATGTTCACCTTCAGCGGCAGGTAGTGGCGCTGGCCGCCGTAGGCCTGGGTGCCGCGCGTCAGGCGCGCGTACTGGATCGGCACCCGGCGCGCGCCCTTGTGGATGAACACCACGACCAGCACCGTGACGGCCCAGATGGCCGACAGGCCGAGGATCGTCTGCCAGAAGTCCTCCGCCTCGATGATGCTGCTGATGGCGATGGGGATCTCGGCCACGATGCCGGCCATGATCAGCAGGGAGGCGCCGTTGCCCACGCCGAACTCGGTGATGAGCTCGCCCAGCCACATGACGAACAAGGAGCCCGCGAGCAGGCTCATGACCACGATCACGCCCAGCGCGATGGTGCTGTCCTGCATCTCCAGGGCGATCATGTTCTTGTTCTGCAGGAACACGCCCCCGTAGATGAACAGGGCCTGCAGGATGGCGATCGGCACGACCGCCAGGCGGGTCCACTGGTTGATCTTCTTCTGGCCGGCGGCGCCCTCCTTCTGGATGGCCTCCATCGCCGGCGAGACCTTGGTCAGCATCGAGAAGATGATCGACGCCGAGATGTAGGGCATGATGCCCAGGGCGAAGATCGTCGTGGAGCCGAAGTCCCCGCCCGAGAACATGTTGAACATGTCCAGGATCCCGCCG
>JBEBCR010000460.1:0-7570 GCA_041157565.1 Planctomycetota bacterium
CGAACGCGGACAGGCCGACCACGGCTGGCTCAAGAGCCGCTTCACCTTCTCGTTCGCCGACTACTTCGATCCGAAGCACATGGGCTGGCGCGGGTTGCGCGTGCTCAACGACGACGAGGTCGCCGCGGGCGCGGGCTTCCCCATGCACGGCCACCGCGACATGGAGATCGTCACCTGGATGCTCGCCGGACGGCTCGAGCACGAGGACTCGCTGGGCAACGGCTCGCGGATCGGCCCCGGCGAGCTCCAGTACATGTCAGCCGGCAAGGGCGTGCTGCACAGCGAGTTCAACCCCTCGCGCTCCGAAGGCGCGCACCTGCTGCAGATCTGGATCCTGCCGCGCGCGCGCGGGCTCGAGCCGCGCTACGGACAGGCCGACTTCTCGCGGGAGCTCGCCGCGGGCGAGCCGGTGCTCGTCGCCTCGCCCGACGGCGCGCGCGGCTCCATCGCCATCGCGGCCGACGCGCGCATCCACGTGGCGCGCGCCGTCGACGAGCGCCGCTGGTCGCTGCCGCTCGAGCGCGGCCGCGGAGCGTGGGTGCACGTCGCCAAGGGCGAAGCCGAGGTTGCCCGCCATGTCCTGTCGGGAGGCGACGCCGCCGCCATCGAGGACGCGCCGCAGGTGGACATCGCGGCGCGCCCGGGTTGCGAGGTGCTCGTGTTCGACCTCGCCTGAGCCGGGGCCAAAGGCCCCATCGTCCCGCGTCAGCCCTTCTTCGCCTTGGGCACGGGCTCGTCCTTGGCGGGCGTGCCCTGCCGGCGCACTCGTTCCTGGATCAGGGCGAAGCGCGCCTTGGCGTGCTTGCTCTTCTTGACCATCCACTCCGCGTTGGCGAAGGCGAACGGCGAGTGCTCGGCGCGCAGTCGCGCGAGGAACGGCCGCACCTTGGCGTACAGCACGAGCCCTTCGACCGTGCTCTCGGCCAGGAGCTCGGCGTTGACCGCGCCGTGGCGCGCGAAGCCGTAGGCCATCTCGTAGTACGAGGACACTTGGCGGTACGCGGCGTTCCGCGGGTGGTCGGGCTGCAGGATCGCGACCATCTCGTCCCAGGTCTTCGGCGCGAAGCCGAAAACGGCGTCGCGCGATTCGCGCATGACCTTCTCGCGGCGGAGGTCGTAGAGCTTGAGGACGATGTCGGCGTCGGATGCGTCGGGCTTCTTCCTGGTCATGTCGCGCTTCCCGTGGGTGTCGTCGTTTCAGTGGTCCAGCCCGCGCTCCTGCGCGAGCAGTTCGTCGAGGGACTGGCGGCGGCGCACGAGCCGCGCGGCGCCGTCCTGCACCAGCACCTCGGGCGCCAGCGGATGGCCGTTGTAGGTCGAGGACATCGAGGCGCCGTACGCGCCGGCGTCGTGCACGACCAGCAGGTCGCCCTCCTTGGCGGCCGGCAGCATGCGCGGCTCGATCTCGCCGCCCGGGCCCTGGGTCCACATGTCGCCGGACTCGCACAACGGACCCGCCACGAGGCGCGGCGCGCGCGGAGCGTCGGTGCGCGCCCCGAGCAACTCGATCTCGTGCCACGATCCATACATCGCCGGCCGCAGCAGCGCGTTGAAGCCGGCGTCTACCAGCACGTACTCCTGCGCGCCTTGGCGCTTGACGCCGCGCACGCGCGCGACGAGCACGCCGCATTCGGCGACGAGTCGCCGCCCCGGCTCGACCTCGAGTTCGATCGACCGGCCTAGGTCGGCCTCGATGCCGCGCTTGGCCGCGAGCCACGCCTGGCAGTAGCGCGCCACGTCGAACGGCGCCTCGTCGGCGCGGTAGGGGATCGGCAGGCCGCCGCCGGCCGAGACGCGGCGCAGCTCGGGGCCCAGTTCGCGCGCCAGGGCTCGCACGGCGGCGCACACGCGCGTCAGGTGGTCGAAGTCCGAGCCGGAGCCGATGTGCACGTGCAAGCCGTCCAGCGCCACGCCCAGGCGGCGCGCCTCGGCGACGAGGCGCGGCAGGTCCTCGTGCCACACGCCGTGCTTGCTCGACTCGCCGCCCGTGTTCGTCTTCCTGGCGTGCCCGTGGCCGAAGCCCGGGTTCACGCGCACGGTGGCGCGCGCGCCGGGGCGGACGCGCGCCAGTTGGGCGAGCATGAAGCCCGAGCCGATGTTGACCTGCACGGGCAGCGCGCGCACGACCTCGAGCGCGGCGTCGTCGAACAGGTCGGCCGTGTAGACGATCGCCTCGGGCGCGTGCCCCGCCGCCATGGCGCGCGCCACCTCGCCGGCCGAGACGGCGTCGACCTCGACGCCCAGCTCGCGGAGCAGCGCCAGGACGGCCAGGTTGCCGTTGGCCTTCTGCGCGTAGCGGATGTGGTCGAACGCGCGCAGCTCGGACACGCGCGCGGCGATGGTGGCCGCGTCGTAGGCCCACAGCGGCGTGCCGTGGCGCGCGGCGCATTCGGCGAGCAGCGCGTCCGTCAAGGCGGCCGGCCTGGTCACGCCAACGCCTCCCGCAGGCCGCGCTCGAGCAGCGCGTGGTCCTCCTCGCCGTGCGCCGCGGAGGTCGCGAGGCGGAAGTAGCCGCCGAGGCTGTCGGGGTAGCGCACGTAGGGGACCAGCAGGCCGCGCGCGAGCAGGCGCTGGTAGGCCTCTTCCATCGCCTCGTGGCTCGCGAGCGTGAAGGCCTGCACCGGCAGCGGCAAGTCGTGCGCCGGCAGCCCCGCGCGGCGCAGCGCGTCGCGCGTCTTGCCGATGTTGGCGCGCAACCGCGCCAGCCGAACGCCGTCCTGCAGGTCGTCGAGCGCCGCCTGCGCGGCCAGCACGCAGGCCGGCGGCACCGGCGTCGATCCGGCGTAGGCGCGCGAGCGGGCGCGCACGCGCTCGACCACCGCGCGCGAGCCCGCCACGAAGCCGCCGAAGGCCCCGAGCGACTTCGACAGCGTTCCCGTGACCACCAGTCGCGCGTCGACGACGCCGTGGTGCTCGTGCGCGCCCGCGCCGCGCGCGCCGAGCACGCCGAGCCCGTGGCAGTCGTCGACGACGAGATGGCCGTCCGCCGGCAGCAGCGCGAGCAGCTCCGGAAGCGGCGCGACGCCCTTCATCACCGGATAGCAGCCGTCGGTGACGATGTGGAAGCCGCGATCCCAGCCGCGCGCGGCCGCGCGCGCCGACGCCGCGTCGCACAGGTCGTAGTCGCGCGTCTCGAGGCCGCAGGCGGCCAGCGCGTCGCGCACGCTGACGTGGCACTCGCGATCGACCAGCGCGCGGCGGCCAGCGCCGGCCAGCCCCTGCAGCAGGCACAGGTTCGACAAGTAGCCGTCCGGCACGAGATGCGCGTCCTCGAGGCCGAGGAAGGCGGCGAGGCGCGGCTCGAACGCGTCGTGCACCAGCGTGTTGCCGGTCGTCTCGCGCGAGCCGCTGCTCGACAGGCCGTAGCGCAGCAAGCCTTCCGCCGCGGCCGCGCGCACCAACGGGTCGCGCGCGTAGCCGAGGTAGTCGCAGCCGGCCCACGAGACCAGCTCGCGGCCCGCCAGCACGACGCGCGCCGGCGCGGCGGCTTCGATGGGCAGGCGGCCGGTGGGCATGGCGAGGGCCGGGCCGACGCTCAGGCGCGCTTGGCGGAGCCTGGCGTGCAGGAGACCAGCGGGATGCTCGCCATGGTGTGCAGGCCGGGGGGGGCGGCCAGCAGCGAGGCGATCGAGTTGACCACGATGGCCGAGGTGGCGACGTCGCCCTGCACCCCGCCCTTCCAGACGAGGTCGATGGCGGGTTCGCCGGCGACGACGACGCGGTCGTGCGGGTCCTTGAGGCCGAGCGCGGCCTCGAACTTGAGCGTCACGACCTGCTTGCCGCCGCTCCAGCCGCGCGCCTCCTGGTAGACGCCGCAGGCGAGGCCCTTCTTCACCGGCCCGAGGCCCGAGGACATGGCCTTGGCGGCCTTGACCGCGCGCGGGCGGTCCTCCTCCCACTTGTCGAGCTTCCAGCCCATGCGCGAGGCGATGAAGTGCAGCGACTCGCCCAAGCCGACGTGGCGCAGCCAGCCCGCGTCGATGCCGGCCTGGAAGCCCGCGTCGTCGAGGCCCACGCCGATCTTCTTCTGGAACGGCACGCGGCGCGAGGAGGCGTCCTGGAAGCGGTGCACCTCGACCGATCGCACCGAGCGGCAGATCGCGGTGGCCGCCACGGGGAAGGCGTCCATCAAGAAGCCCGGGTTCACGCCCGTGCCGAGCAGGCGTCCGCCGTGCTGCCTGGCGAGCTTGTCAAGTTTCTTGGACAACGCCGCGTGGCGCAGGTGCGGCCACGACAGCTCCTCGCACGAGCTGACCACGGTCGCGCCCTTCTTCAGGAGCGCCTCGAACGTGGGCGCGCACTTGGCGAGGTCCGACGAGGTGGCCACGACCACCGCGTCGATCTTCTCGAAGTCGATGCCGTCGAAGCCGGCCTGCACGCGCGGCTTGTCAGGGGCGCCGGACGCGACTTCGGAGAGCTTCTTGCCGACGAGGGCCGGCGCGGTGTCCACCGCGGCCACCACCTTGCCGACGCCGCGGTCGTGGAGGTCGTTGACGATCTTGACGCCCAGGGGGCCCAGTCCGACGTGCAGGATGCGCAGCATAGGGGCGGAGAGGATAGCCGCCGGCGGCGTGGACGGCCAAGCAGGGCGGAGGCGGCGGGGCCTGAGGGGCCTTTCCGCCCTCCTTCGGCGCCGCTTCAGCGCCTCGCCAGCGCGACGACGTGCTCGCGCGAGCTGACGACGACGCCGCCCGCCGGCTCGGCGGTCACGGCGAACAAGGTGGCCTTGTCCACCTTCAGCTTGGGCTTCACGGGCACGAGCACCTCGCCATCGACGGGGATGTCGAACACGCCGCCGTCGACCGGAGTCGCCTCGGGGCGCGCCGCGTCGAAGATCCACAGCTGGTACTGGCTCGACGCGGGGTCGTTGCGCGGCAGGCCGCGCAGGCGCATGCATCCCGCCTGCGTCGCGTCGCTCCACACGATGTCGCCCGAGACCGCGCGTCCGGCGGGATCGTCGGTCGCGCTCCACGCCAAGGTCGCCGCCTGCGGATCGCCATCGACGAGCGCGGCGCGCAGTTCCGCGGGACTGGTCGCCTCGGGGCCGACTTCGCCTCCGCGCGCCATCAACAAGGCCAGCAGCCCGGCGGCCGCTGCCCAGCCGCTCCACGCCACCCACGCGCCGCGCCGACGTTCGGCGGGCTGCGAGGAGGCGCGCTTGGGCGCCGGACGCGCCGCGCCGGCGCTCGAGGCGATGCGCGCCTTCAACTCGGGGGGCATGGACTGCACGCGACCGGCGCTCGCGTCGAGCCACAACGCCGCCGCGGCGCGCTCGTAGCAGTCGACGTCGACATCGGGATGCGCCGCGGCGCGCCGCTCGAAGTCGCGCTCCGCTTCCGGCGCGAGTCCATGCATGGCGCGCTCGTACATGAGCTCGAAGAGCTCCGACTCGCGCTCGTCGCGGGGGATGTGGCGCGGGCGGCGCATCACGCTCCGGCCTCGCCTTCGGCCTCGGGATCGACGCCGAGCATCTCGCGCACGCGCTGCAGGCCGCGCCGCAGGTGCGTCTTGACCGTGCCCAGGGGCATGGTCGTCGCCTTCGCGATCTGGTCGTGCGACAGGCCGTCGTAGATGGCCATGCGCAGCACCTTCTGCTCGTCGGGGCGCAGCTTCGCCAGCGCCTTGCGCGCCCGCGCCGCCTCGTCGCCCACGTCGACCAGTTCGAGCGCCTTGTCCTCGGCCGGCAGGATCGACTCGTCCTCGAGCCCGTCGGCGCGCAGCGCGCGCTGCTTGCGGCGACCACGGTCGATCAGGCGCCGACGCGCGATCATGGCGATGAACGTGATCTCGGAGGCCAGCGCCGCGTCGTAGCGCGGCGCCTTGTTCCAGATCTCGATGAAGACCTCCTGCGCGGCGTCCTCGGCCTCCTGCTTGTCGGGGCAGAAGCGGCGCGCCAAGGACCACACCAGGCCGCCGTAGCGGTCGATGACCTCCTGCACGGCGTTGGGGTCGCCGGCGGCTACGCGGTGGAGGAGGGGTTCTTGGCTCACGGCTTTTCCGGCCGCGCGGGTCGGGCTCGTGAACGATTCGAACGGATTCGACCGCCCGACATCCTCCGCAGGCCCTCGCGGGGCCACCATGGTAGGGCCGAGGCGCGTCCGCCGCGAGGGGGCGCGCCTCTGGGCGGCCGCCGGCTGGCCTGCGGCGGTGGCGCGGTTCCTGCGCGCTCGGGCATCGGCGGCGGCGTTGGTCTTCACGGCGACGGCTACGCGCCCGCGCCTCGCCCTGTTTCGACCTTGCGCGCGCTGTTTGGCGCGGATCGGCCAAACCGTCGCGAGGCGCGCGAAGGAAGGCGGCCTCCGGCTCCATCGGGAGCCGGCGGCCGCCACCATGCGCGTCGTCCGCGGGCGGGTTCAGCCCTTCACGGGCTTGCCATCCTTGGACTTCGGGGTCGGCTTGTCCGCCGGCTTGTCGCCCGACTTGCCGCCCGCCTTCTGTTCGGCGCGCAGCTCCGCGAGCAACTGGTCGACCGCCTTGTCCATCGCCTCGTCGCGCACATCCTTGAAGCGGATGACGCCCTTGTGGTCGAGGACGTAGATCGTCGGCCAGCCTTGCACGCCCCACTTGGTCGCCCACGGACCGCTGGTGGAGACGTCGATGGCCTGGCGCCAGTTGATCTCCTGCTCGGAGAGGATCTTCTTGACCTTCTCGGCGTCACCGTCGCTGTTGATGCCGATGAGGGCGAAGGGCTCGTCCTTCAGACGCTGCACGAGCGTCTTTTCGTGCGGGAGCATCGCACGGCACGGGCCTCACCAATAGCCCCAGAAGTCCAGCACCACCACCTTGCCGCGGTAGTCGCTGACCTTGAACTTCACCCCGTTCTCGTCGATCGCCTCCTGGTCGGGCGCGGTCTTGCCGACGGAGAGGTTCTCGGCCACGAAGACGAAGCCGCCGGCGATGTCGCCGTAGGTCTGCTTCTCGTCGAAGGGGAACTTGACGTCGGCGTAGTCCTTGGCGATCGCCTTGGCGAGCGCCAGCACGGCTGCGTCCTCCGCCGGATCCTTGCCCTGCATCTGCAGCGCGTTCTGCGCCGACTGCCACTGCGCGAAGGCGGCCGCGGCCTTGACGGGCTTGTGCGGCGACTTCTCGAGCAGCGCCGCCAGCAGCGCGTCGAACTCCGCGCCCTCGACCACCTGCATGGCGGCGAAGGGCAGCTTCTCGATCGCGGGCGAGGCGAGGTGGTTCGCCTTCAACTCCGCGAGCGCCGCCTTGGATTCCGGCAGGCGCTTGGCCGCCAGGCCGACCTCCATGACGGACATCAGCGCCTTGGCGGCGACGTCGGTGCCCTTGGCCTCCTCGGCCAGCGCCTGGAAGCGCCCGAGGTACTCGGGAGCGGGCCTCTTGGACTGGAGCGCCTTGCGGGCCGCCTTGTCGGCCGCCCTGTACTCGGCGTTCCACTTGTTGACCGCCTCCTCGTACTCCTTCGCCAAGGCCGCGTGCTTCTGCTCGAGCGCACCGCCCTGCGTCGCGCCCGTGGGCGGCGCGAGGAAGGCGGCGGCTGCGAGCACGACGAGGCCGACGAGGAGCGAGGAAGCGCGCAGCATGCGGTTCATCGTGGTTCCTTCGTGGT
>JBEBCR010000461.1:0-3294 GCA_041157565.1 Planctomycetota bacterium
CCGCCGAGTCGCTGCGCAACCGCGTGCGCTTGAGCAAGGGCCGCAGCCTGAAGGACGGCGGCATGGACGAGAAGACCGTCGCGCGCCTGATGGCCGAGGCGGAGTGGCTGGACGAGAACCCGGAGCCCTGAGGGGGGCCGCGGGCCCATCCACGGGTCGGAATTCCCTTCCCGCGTACAGTTCGGGCGTTCCGCCTTCCGAAGAGCTTCGAGTCCCGGCCGCGGCCGGAGGCCACCACCATGAGCTCGCAGGAACTGCCCGAACGCCAGGACGATCTCCGCACCTCGACCGACGACCGCCGCGATGGAGCGCGCAGGAAGATCCGCGCCGTCGTGCGCATGGACCTGCCGGCCGCGCGCCTTTCCGGCTCCGCCGAGAACATCTCGCGCTCGGGCATCCTGTTCTTCACCGACGAGCCCTTGCGCGTGCGCCTCGAGATCGAGCAGCACGGCGAGACGCGCGTGGTCGAGGGGCGCCTCGTGCGCGGACAGCGCATGCGCGACGACCACTTCGGCTGGGCGGTCGAGTTCGACCGCGACTGACGCGGCGCGTCAGCCGCGCCGGATGGCGCCAACCGCGCCGCGGCGCTATCGTCTCGGGCTTCCTCGCCGCCCTCGCGCGGCCAACCACGAAGGAGCCCACATGGGACTGTTGTCCAAGATCACGGGGATGGTCGCCCCCGCGCGCAAGCCGACCGACGACGTGCACCTCGCCGCGGCCATGCTGATCATGGCCGGCGCCGACGGATCCATCGACGCGGGCGAAGTGATGACCGTGTCGGGCTTCGCCGCGACCTTGCCCGAGTTCAAGGGCAAGGACTTCAACCGCGTGGCCGAGGAGGCGATCAAGGCCATCCGCCGCCACAAGTCGCTCGACGAGGCGGTCGGCGCGCTGCGCGACTTGTCGACGCCGGCCTTGAAGGTGAAGTGCTTCGTCTTGTGCGCGGACATCGCGCTCAGCTCGGGCGACGTGGACGAGAAGGAGGACGCGCTGCTCGAGAAGCTGCAGGGAGTACTCGGCGTCGACCAGTCGACCGCCGCCAAGGTGATCGAGGTCCTGTCGCTCAAGTACGCGCGCTAGGCCGAGCCGCTTGCGGCTCGACGCTCGTCGGGCCCGGCTCGTCGGGCCCGGCTCGTCGGGCCCGGAACGCGAGGGGAGGCGCGCCGCGATCGCCGCGGCGCGCCTCCCCTCTTGGCTTCCTTCGCCGCGCGGGCGGGCTGCGCTCAGCCCAGGCGATCGAGCAGCAGGTTCGGCAGCACGCCCAGCACGACCACGCCCGCCGCGCAGGCGACGGCCATGGCGTTGGCCCACGGGCGCGACTCGAGGTTGGTCTCGGCGCTGGTGGATTCCTGCATGTACATCGCCACGATCAGGCGCAGGTAGTAGCCAAGCGCCACGACCGACATGAGGATGCCGGCGATGGCCCAGCCGATCATGTCGGCTTCGACCGCGGTCGAGAACACCAGGTACTTGCCGAGGAACCCGCCGGTGGCGGGGATGCCGCCGAGCGACAGGGCGAACAGCGCGAACGTGGCGGCCCACAACGGGCTCCGCTGCGCGAGGCCCTTGAGCGAGTCGATGGTCACCGGCCGGCCGGTGCGGCCTTCCATGGCGGTGACCAGGCCGAAGGCTCCGCCGGCGGTGAACACGTAGGCTGCCATGTAGTACACGATCGCGCGCGTGGCGTCGGAGGCGCTGGCGCCGCCGGAGACCTGCGCGGCGATGGCGAGCAGCATCGTGCCCGCGTGCGCGATGCCCGAGTACGCCAGGAGCCGCTTGAGGTCGGTCTGCACCAGCGCGCCCAGGTTGCCGATCGCCATCGTCGCCACGGCCACGATGGCCAGCACGGTGGTGGCGTCCTTGGGCAGGAGGAGCGACATCGGCAGCAGGAACGCGAACGCCGCGGCCTTGGTGCCGGTCGCCATGAACGTCGTCACCGGCGAGGGCGCGCCCTGGTAGACGTCGGGCACCCACAGGTGGAAGGGGAACACGCTGATCTTGAAGAACAGGCTGGCGGCGACGAGCACCGCGCCGGCGATGGTGATCGGCTGCAGAAGGGCGGCGGCGCCCATCTTCGACAGCGTCAAGGTGCCGGTGCCGGCGTAGACCAGCGCGGAGCCGAACAGGAAGATCGCCGCGGCGAACGCGCCGAGCACGAAGTACTTGAGCGCCGACTCGACCGACTCGCGACGCGAGCGGCGGAAGCCCGACAGCGTGTAGAGCGGCACCGACAACAGCTCGAGGCCCACGAAGAACACGAGCAGGTCGCGGGACCCGGCCATCAGCACCATGCCGGCGGCCGAAGCGAGGAGCAGCACATCGTGCTCGCCTTCGAACGCCGCCTCCTCCTTGTAGTAGCGGCGGCCGAACAGCCAGGCGACCAGCGTGGCGGCGACGAACAGGATCGACCACCAGCCCGTGATCGAGTTGGCCACGTAGGTGTCGGCGAACACGCGGGATTCGCCACCCCGGGCCTGGGTCCAGGCGAAGCCGAACGCCGCGGCGAGCGAGCCGAGGAACACCAGCGGCCGCAGCGAGCTCGTGCCGGGCAGGATCTCGACCAGCAGCATGAGCAGGATTCCGGCGCACAACGCGACGAACGGCGCCGTGGCCGCGAAGGCCTCCGGCGTCAGCATCTGGCGGATCAGCTCTGCGTTCATCGGGCTTCCTCCTGCGCGACCAGGCCGGCGGGGGCCTGGCGTTCGAGTTCGAGCTGGGCGCTCCTGGCTTCGCTGCGCGCGCGCACGAGGCGCTTGTCGAGGTCGGCGAGCGAGCCCTTCATCGGATCCATGAACATGTTGGGAGCGACCCCGATCCACACGCACAGCGCGACGATCGGCAGCATCAGGCCGACTTCGCGCGCGCCCAGGTCGGCGAGGCCCTTGTTGGCGGCGTTGGTGATCGGCCCGAACAGCATCTTGCGCGTGGCCATCAGCAGGTACACCGCGCCGAACACCACGCCGGACACGGCCACTACGGCGATCGTGGACGAGGCCTGGAACGTGCCGAGGAGGATCAGGTACTCGCCGACGAACCCGTTGAGGCCCGGCAGCGCGACGCTCGACAGCACGGCGAACACGAAGAACACCGCGTAGAGCGGCATGACCGTGGCGATGCCGCCGTACTGGTCCAGCGCGCGCGTGTGGCGGCGCTCGTAGATCATGCCCACGAGGAGGAACAGGAGGCCGGTCGAGAGGCCGTGGTTGACCATCTGCAGGATGCCGCCGCGCAGCCCGGCCTCGTTCAGGGCGAACAAGCCGAGGACGACGTAGCCGAGGTGGCTGACCGAGGAGC
>JBEBCR010000462.1:0-5641 GCA_041157565.1 Planctomycetota bacterium
CGCGAAGAAGGCCCGCTGCCTGCGCAAGAGCGCCATGGTTGCAGGCCGTCCAGCCGCAAGACCCGCGCAAGAACCCCGCCAGGCGCGCCTGCATCCAGTCGCCGGCCCTCGGCTTGGGTGCAGATTGCCACCGTATTTTCCAGCTAGACGCTCCTCGTCATGCGCGCGTGGCAGGAAGCTCGCGCACTCGCGCACAACGAAGGGGACCAGCATCGGGATCAGTGCACCCCACACCCCCCACACTCCCCTCCCGCGCTCCCCACCGGCATCCCCGTCTCCAACCCCGCATGGAACCACCGCGGCGCCTCCCCCGGCCCCCCATCCGCCGGCCCCAGATCCTCGCCGCGCCACAACCTTCCATTCAGCATGACATGCCTGATCGCCGTCGAGTTGCGGATCGAGGTCAAGGGGTCCTTGTCGAGGACGACCAGGTCGGCGAGCTTGCCGGGCTCGAGGGAGCCGAGGTCGGCGTCGAGGCCGATGTAGCGGGCGCCGTCGAGGGTGGCGCAGCGCAGGGCGAGATGGGGGCCGATGCCGCTGGCCTCCAGCAGCCACAGTTCCCAGTGGGCGCCGAGGCCGGCGAGTTGGCCGTGGGCGCCCAGTTGGGCGCGGGCGCCGGCGTCGACGAGGGTCTTCACGATGCCGCAGCTGCGCAGGATGTTGTGGTCCTCGATCGGCGCCTTGTCGCGGCGGCGCGCGCGGGGTTCGACGATCTGGCGCGGGACGAAGCGCAGGAGCTTGGCGTCGCGCCACACGTCGGTCTCCTGGTACCACCAGTTCTCGCCCCAGATGCCGCCGTAGCCGACGACCAAGGTGGGCGTGTAGCCGACCTGCGTCGCGCCCCACAGTTGGGCCACGTCGGCGTAGACGCGCTCGGCGGGCAGCGAGTGCTCGACGCCCGTGTGGCCGTCGACCACCATCGTCAAGTTGTGCTGCATCAAGGAGCCGCCCTCGGGGACGACCATGATGCCGACCTCGCGCGCGGCGGCGAGCACTTGCTGGCGCTGGTCGCGGCGCGGCTGGTTGTAGCTCTTGACGCTGATCGCGCCGACGGCCTTCAAGCGCTCGAGGTGCTTCTTCGCGTCGTCCAGGCCGTCGACCTCGGCCTTGAAGTTGCCCTGCGCGCCGTAGAGGATCGTCCCCGTCGACCACGTGCGCGGCGACAGCACGAGGCCGGCGCGCGCCAGCTCGCCGACGGCGTGGATCGAGTTGGTGTCGTTCGACGGATCGTGGATGCTCGTCACGCCGTAGGCGAGGTTCGCGCCGTGGATCCAGTTGCGGCGCGGCACGACGCCGCCAGCGCTCTGCGCGCCGTGAGCGTGCACGTCGACGAGGCCGGGGATGATCGTCGCGCCCGAACAGTCGACGACGCGCGCCTCGGCGGGAAGGGGCGTAGTGGCGCGCGGGCCGACGGCGGCGATGCGGTTGCCGCGCACGACGACGACGCCGTCCTCGACGACCTCCATGCCGCGCATGGTGACGAGCTTCGCGCCCACGAGCGCCAGCACGTGGTCCGGCTTGGCGTGCGCCGCCTCGAAGCCGATGTCGAGCCGCACGGGCTTGACTTGGGCCACCGCGCGTCCCGCCTCCAGCTCGGCCAGGATCGGCCGCAGGTCGACCGTCGACAGGACGCGGCCCAGCGAGTGGAACACGCGCAGCGAATCGCCCGAGAAGTGCAGGTTCTCGCCGGCGTTGTCGCTGATCTTGACCACCGGGTGCGACTTGGCGCCCGGCGCGAGCTTCACGGCGCGTCCGGCCTCGACCAGCGGAGCCAGGTACGCGCGGTAGCGTTCCGAGAACGCGATCCAGCGGCCATCGGGCGACACGGCGAACTCGACGGCCCAGTCGGAGGTCGCGTGCACGCGCTCGTCGCCGCCCTCGAGCTTGATCGACACCAGCGACATCCCGTCGCTGTCCTTGCCACCTTCGGACTTCGTCAAGTACACGCGCTCGGAGTCGGCGCCGAACTGCGGGTTCGAGCCGGACTTGGCGATGCGCTCGGGCTTGGCGTCGCCCGCGAGGTCCACGCGCCAGATGCCAGGCTCGGCGCTCCACAGCGGCGAGACGATGCCGCCGCCCGCGCGCTTCTCGAGCACCAGCCAACGTCCATCCGGCGACAGCGCCGGTCGCGCCCAGTGGCCTTGCGGAAGCGGCAGTTGCCGCGTCGCGCCCGTGGCGAGCTCGTGGAGCTGCACGCGCGCGAGGTCGTCGTCGTCGAAGGTCGCGTACGCGACGAAGCGGCCATCGCGCGACCACGCGGGGAAGTGCTCGAAGCGCCGGTCGCTGGTCAAGCGCCGGGGCTCCTCCCGCGGCGCGCGCGGCGCCGATTCGTCGCCGGGGCGCAGGTCGTCCGCCGCGAGCGGCAGGAGCCACAGCGAGCCCAACGCCTGGTACAGCACGGAGGACGCATCCGGCGCCACGCGCGTCCAGCGCAGCACCTTGACCGGGAACCGCTCGGGCGCCGCCTCGACCGGGAACCGCACCGCGTCCTCGACCAGACGCGTCGCCTTGACGCGGAACGGCACGACGGTCGCGACGCCGCTCGCCAGATCGATGCGGCGGATCTTGCCGCCGCTCCACGCGAGGATCGCCGCGCCGTCCTTGGTCCACGCCATGCGCGGCGCGACGCCGTGCACGGCCCACGTCTCCTGGTAGTCGCGCTCGACGGCGTCCGACACCTTGCGCGCCGCGCCCGAGGCGAGGTCGAGCACGTAGAGCGCGCTCTTGAAGTCGTCGCGCCGCACGAAGGCCAGTTGGCGCCCGTCGGGCGACGGCGTGGGCGCGCACGCGCCACCCATGCCCTCGGCCACCGTCGTGCGCTCGCCGGTGGCGAGTTCGAGGCGATCGATGCGGTAGATCCCCTTGGTCGAGTCCCGCGAGTACTCGAACGTGTCGCCGGGCGTGGCGTCGAGGCTGAAGTACAGGTGCTTGCCATCCGGCGACCACGCCGGCTCGCCGAGATCCTTCTGGTCGTTCGCCTTGGTCGTCACCTGCAGCCCGTCGCCGCCCGAGACGTGGTACAGCCAGATCTCGCCGGCGCCCAGCGAGCGGCGCGCCGTGTAGTGCTTGCGCGCGGCGATCCACTGGCCGTCGGGCGACCACGCCGGTTGCGTCAACAGGCGGAACGACTCCTTCGTGACCTGCCGCGCCTCCGAGCCATCGGCCTTGCAGACCCAGATGTTGTCGCCGCCGCCCTCGTCGCTCGTGTAGGCGAGCCACTTGCCGTCGGGCGAGGAGGCCGGCTGCATCTGCCACGCGTGCCCGGTGCGCACCGCGCGCGCTTCGCCGCCCGCGGCGGGCATCGCGTAGACGTCCCCCAGCCAGTCGAAGGCCACCGTCGCGCCATCCGGCGACAACGCCACGTTCATCCAGGTCCCCTCGTCGAGGTCGAACGACACCTCGCGCGACGGCCCGTGCGCCTCTTGCACGGACCACTGGGCCTTCTGGGGTTCCTCGGCGACGAAGGACAAGAGCAGGGCGGCGATCATGGCGGCACCACTCTAGCGCCGGACCTACGCCATGGGGCGCCCGGCGGCTAGGCTCTGCGGCATGCGCAGCCAAGCCGACTCCCCCCGCGGCATCTGGACGGTCATCGGCGCCTCGAGCGCCGGCACCCTGATCGAGTGGTACGACTTCTACATCTTCGGCAGCCTCGCCACGATCATCTCGGGCGCGTTCTTCCCCAAGGGCGACGAGTTCGTCGCGCTGCTTTCGACGCTGGCGACGTTCGCCACGGGGTTCGTGGTGCGGCCCTTCGGCGCGCTCGTCTTCGGCCGCGTGGGCGACGTCGTCGGCCGCAAGTACGCGTTCCTCGTCACGCTGCTCATCATGGGCGGCTCGACGATGGCCATCGGGTTGCTGCCCACCTACGAACAGGTCGGCGTCCTCGCGCCGGTCCTCCTGCTCGTGCTGCGGCTGCTGCAAGGACTCGCCTTGGGCGGCGAGTACGGCGGGGCGGCCACCTACGTCGCGGAACACGCGCCCACGCATCGCCGCGGCTTCTACACCTCGTTCATCCAGACCACGGCGACGCTCGGGCTGTTCGTGTCGCTCGGCGTGATCGTCTTGTGCCGCACGCAATTGGGCGAGGAGGCGTTCCGCGAATGGGGCTGGCGCATCCCCTTCCTCGGCTCGGTGGTCCTCGTGCTGTTCAGCTGGTGGCTGCGCCGCCGCATGCAGGAGTCGCCGGTCTTCGCCGAGATGAAGGCCGCCGGCAAGGGCTCCAAGACGCCGCTGCGCGACAGCTTCACGCACAAGGAGAACCTGCGCATGGTGCTGCTCGCCTTGTTCGGCGCGACGATGGGCCAAGGCGTCGTGTGGTACACGGGACAGTTCTACGCGCTGTACTACCTGCAGACGCAGTTGAAGGTCGACTACCTCGTCGCCAACGAGGTGGTGGCCATCGCGCTCCTCCTCGGCACCCCGTTCTTCATCGTCTGCGGGGCGTTGTCCGACCGCATCGGACGCAAGCCGTTGATGATGCTCGGCTGTTTCTTGGCCGTCGCCACCTGGATCCCGATCTACAAGGCCATGACCGCCGCCGCGACGCTGCCCACGGGACCGGACACGACGATGCTCGTGCTGCTGATCTTCGTGCAGGTGCTCTACGTCACGCTGGTCTACGGCCCCATCGCCGCGTTCCTGGTCGAGATCTTCCCGACGCGCATCCGCTACACGTCGATGTCGCTCCCTTACCACATCGGCAACGGAGTGTTCGGCGGCCTCGTGCCGTTCATCGGCCTGTGGGCCGTGAACAAGTTCCAAGACCCCTACGCCGGCCTGTGGTACCCGATGGCCATCGCCAGCATCACGCTGGTCGTCGGCACGCTGTTCCTGCGCGAGCAGCGCGATCGCGACTTGGCGCAGTAGGCTCCTGCGACGCGCTCGGGCCCCGCCGCCAAGCCATGGCGCCGACGGTGCCCGGAACCATGGGCCGAATCCCCCTGCGGGCCGTCCCTGGCAGCATCCCTCGTGGCGATGCGAGGCCGTGCCGCGATCCTCGCTAGGATCTAGGGACGGCGCTCCACCCGCCCGCCTTGGACGGGTGGGCCCACGAGTCGAGCCATGCCCTCCCACGCACCTGATTCGAGCGCGGACGAGCTGTACGCGCGCTACCTGACGCTGCAAGAACAGCCTGGTTCGCCCGGCTTCGAGTCGTGGTGCGCCCAGCACCCGACGCACGCCTCGGAGTTGCGCGCCCTGCATGCGCAGTACGGGCAGTGGAAGTCGATCTTCGAGCGCTTGAACGCGTCGAAGCCGGTGCAGCGGGGTGAGAAGCGCCTCGCCGACGAGCTGCGCCAGAAGTACGGCGAGGGTGTGGATCCGGGCATCTCGCTGGATGGCGCGGGCGCTTCGCAGTCCGCTGCGACCGATGGATCGGGACCCTCGAGTGAACTCCTGCGCCGCCTGCGCACGCACGCGCCGAAGAACTCCCGCTACAAGCTGCAGGGCGAGATCGGCCGCGGCGGCATGGGGGCGGTGATCCGCGTGTGGGATGAGGATCTGCGGCGGACCTTGGCAATGAAGGTCGTCCTGGGCAAGGAGGACAAGGCCGCCAAGGGCGCGACTCCGCCGGTCGACTCGCGCACGCTCGGCCGCTTCCTGGAGGAAGCGCAGATCACCGGACAGCTCGACCACCCCG
>JBEBCR010000463.1:0-5887 GCA_041157565.1 Planctomycetota bacterium
GCAAGGAGGTCCTCAAGGTGGTCGTGGTCCCGGGGCGGCTCGTGAACTTCGTGGTCAAGGGCTGACGAGGGGCGCGACCGGCGCCGCTCGTTGGTGCTAGGCTCCTTGCGTGGCCGGCAAGGAGTTCAAGAGCTTCAAGGACCTGCTGGGCGGGGGCGCGCCCGCTCCGCAGCAGGAGGGCGAGATCCGCCTCTCGGGGGACCTCTCGAAGAAGGCCGAGGAGTCGGCGCGGCACGAGGAGGTCGTGGGCGAGGGGGCGCGCGAGCGCATCGGCCGTCGTCCGCCCTCCTTCGGCCCGATGGACCACGGTCCGGCGCGCTACAAGGACCTCGACAGCGAGGAGATGGGCGTGCTCGGCTCGTTCCGCGTGCGCACCGTGTTCCCCGCCGACGTGCTGCGCGAGGTGTCCGCCCTGCCGGCGGACCCCGGCGAGGAGGACAAGCAGGGCCGGCTCGACCTGCGCGGCGAGCTGATCTACACGATCGACGGCGCCGACGCGAAGGACTACGACGACGCCATCTCCATCAAGGCCCTCGAGGACGGCGCCTTCGAGGTCGGCGTGCACATCGCCGACGTGGCGCACTACGTGCGCAAGGGCACCGCGCTCGACGACGAGGCGCTGGCGCGCGCCACGAGCGTGTACCTCGCCGACCAGGTGGTGCCGATGCTGCCGGAGCAGTTGTCCAACAACCTCTGCTCGCTGGTCGGCGGCCGCGATCGCCTGGCGTACTCCGTGCTGATGGTCTTCGACAAGAAGGGCCAGCGCGTCTCGGCCAAGGTGGCCAAGTCGGTCATCCGCAGCGCGCGGCGCAACACCTACAAGGACGTGCAGGACCTGCTCGACGGAGTCGTCACCGAGGCGACGATCGAGATGGAGTTCCTCAAGGAGTCGCTCGAGCACTTCAGGAAGTGGACGCTCGTGCAGCAGAACCTGCGCGACCAGAAGGGCTCGATGCGCCTGCAGTCGGGCGAGAAGAAGTTCCGCTTCGACGCGCAGGGCGAGCCGCGCGAGTGCTACGAGGCCGACCGCCACTTCTCCCAGGCGCTGATCGAGGAGACCGCGTTGGCCGCCAACCAGGCGGTGGGCGACTTGTTCCGCCAGAAGGGCTTGCCGACGATCTACCGCGTTCACCCGGAGAAGGATCCGGAGGAGATCGAGAAGATCGCCGCCATGCTCGAGACGCACGGCATCCGCGTGCCGAAGAAGGAGCGGCTGACCGGGCGCGACATCGCGCGCCTGATCGTCATCGCCAGGAAGCGCCCCAACGCCGAGGCGCTGGTGGCGCGCATCATGGGCCTCGTCGAGCGCGCCGTGTACGAGGTCAAGGACCACGAGGACGTCGCCACGCACTTCGGCCTCGCGCGACGCGCCTACCTGCACTTCACCTCGCCCATCCGGCGCTATCCGGACTTGATCGTCCACCGCTGGCTGTGGGCGGTGGAGACCCGCCTGGAGGAGGCGTCCAGGGAGCTCAAGGTGCCCGAGATGGTCGAGGACCTCGTCGACATCGCCTCGCACTGCTCGACGCAGGCCGAGATGGCGGAGATGGCCGAGCAGACGATCTTCGACTTGAAGGTCTGCCAGTACATGGAGCCTTCGATCGGCCGCGTG
Source organism: Planctomycetota bacterium (assembly GCA_041157565.1). Lineage (GTDB taxonomy): Bacteria > Planctomycetota > UBA1135 > UBA1135 > SXXH01. The sequence continues at coordinate 1,613 of JBEBCR010000463.1, forward strand.
CTCGAGGCGCAGGTGGTGCGCGTCAACCCCGCCGGCATGGAGGTCAAGCTCCTCGCGCACAACGTGCACGGCTTCCTGCCGGCGCGCTCGATCGGCGAGAAGGTCCATTGCGAGGGCCCGGTCTTGAAGATCACCGCCGGCCGCCGGCACCTGTCCTTCACCGAGGGCCATCCGATCCAGGTGAAGATCAAGGATGTCGACTTCCTGCGCTTGCAAGTGCTGCTGGAACTCGGCTGAAATCAGGGCATGCAAGCCAGCGCCCTCTACGAGTACTCCCTCGTCGCCCACTCCATCCTGCGCGCCGCCTTCGTCGTGCTGCTCCTCGGCGCGCTGTGGAGGAGCTTCGACGGCTGGCGCAAGGCGCGCGCCTTCGACTCCGGCGACAAGGCGTGGTGGCTGCCGTTGACCATCGTCACGGACGTCCAGTTGACGATCGGCCTGCTGCTCTACTTCGCGTGGAGCCCCGTGGCGCGGCAGGCGCGCGCCTCGCTGGCCGATGGCGGCATGAAGGACCCCGTGCAGCGCTTCTGGGCCATGGAGCACATGTCCTCGATGATCCTCGTCGTCGTGCTGGTGCACGTGGCGAAGATCGTGGCGCGCCGCTCGACGAACCGCCCCAAGCGCGGCCAGCTCGCGGCCTTCGTCATGCTGCTCGTGGGCGCGGCGCTGGTGGCGAAGATGGCGCCCTGGCCGTGGAGCAAGCACGAAGACGTGCAGCGTCCGCTCGTGCGCGGCCTCGGCTGAACGCGTTCAGCCGCCGGGCGGCTTGCGCAGCACGAGCAGGCGCGGCTCGGTCAGCTCGAGGACCGCGTCGCGCACGCCTTCCCGGCCCTGTCCGGAATCCTTGACTCCGCCGTAGGGCATGTGGTCGACGCGCCAGTTGGGCGAGTCGCCCACGACGACGCCGCCGACGTCGAGGCGCTCCCAGGCGAGCAGCGCCTTGGCCCAGTCGCGCGTGAAGACGCCCGCCTGCAGGCCGAAGCGCGAGCGGTCGACGGCCGCCAGCGCGTCCTCGTAGCGCGCGTAGGGGACGAGCACGACCACCGGCCCGAAGGCCTCCTCGGCGTGCAGCGGCTCGTCCTCCGGCACGCCCTCGAGCACCGTGGGCTCGAGCAGCGCGCCGCGCCGCGCGCCACCGGCCAGCACGCGCGCGCCGCGCGCCACGGCCGAGGCGATCCAGCGCTCGAGCCGCTGCGCCTCCTTCTCGGCGATCAGGGGGCCCACGGCGATGGCGGGATCCTTGGGGTCGCCGCAGCGCAGCGCGCGCACCGCGGCCAGGAAGCGCTCGCGGAATTCGCACCAGCGCGACTCGTGCACGTAGACGCGCTGCGCCTTGATGCACGACTGCCCCGACTGGCGGAAGGCGCCGGCGACGACGCGCGCCACCGCGTCGTCGAGGTCCCAGTCGGGCTCGACCACCGCCGCGGCGTTGCCGCCGAGCTCCAGCACGACCTTCTTCCGGCCGGCGCGGCGCTTGAGGTCCCAGCCCACGTCGGGCGAGCCCGTGAACGACAACAGGCGCGCGCGCTCGTCGGTGGCGAAGCGGTCGGCCGCCTCGCGCGGGCAAGGCAGGATGGAGAAGGCGCCGTCCGGCAGGTCGGTGTCGGCCAGCACCTCGCCCATGAGCAGCGCCCCGATGGGCGTCGCCGAAGCGGGCTTCAGCACGAACGGGCAACCGGCGGCGATGGCCGGCGCCACCTTGTGCGCCGCCAGGTTCAGCGGGAAGTTGAAGGGCGAGATGAACGAGCACGGGCCGATCGGCACGCGCCGCACGAAGCCGTGCCAGCCGACTGCGCGCGGCGAGGCGTCCATCGCCAGCACCTCGCCGCCGAGGCGCGTCGCTTCGGCCGAGGCCAGCCGGAAGGTGTCCACGAGCCGCGCGACCTCGGTGCGCGCGTCGACGATGGGCTTGCCTGCCTCGACGCACAGGACGTGCGCCAGCTCGTCCTTGCGGGCCTCGAAGGCGTCCGCGCAGCGCAGCAGCGCGTCGCGCCGCTCGCAGGACGGCATGGCCGCCATGGCCGGCGCGGCCGCCGCCGCGGCGGCGAAGGCGGCGTCGATGTGCGAGTCGTCGGCCTGCGCCACGCGGCTGGCGATCTCGAGGCTGTGCTTGTCGCGCACGACGAGGTCGGTGTTGGCCTGCACGGCCTTGGAGGCGAGCCAGAACGGGTAGGTGGCGCGGATCATCGGCGACCAGCCTAGCGTGTGGCCGCGGCGTCGCGCGTCTGGCATCCTGCCTCGATGCGCATCGACATCGTGCTGCCGATCGCCAAGGTGGCCGCTACGGGCAACCGCACCACCGCGGAGCGCCTGCGCCGCCTGCTCGCCGGGCAGCACGAGACGCGCCTGCGTCGCCGTTGGACCCATGGGCGCGCCGACGTGCTCGTCGCGCTGCACGCGGTGCGCTCGGCGCCATCGATCGCGACGTGGGCGCGCCTGCGTCCTTCGCGCAGGCTCGTGGTGGTGCTCACGGGCACCGACATCTACGGTTCCGATCCGCGGGAGGCGCCGATCCTCGAACGCAGCCTCGCCGCCGCGTGGCGCATCGTCGCGTTGCAGGACGATGCCGCCTCGCGCGTTCCGGCGCGCTTCCAAGGGAAGGTGCGCGTCGTCGTGCAGTCGGCGCTGCTGCCGCGCTGCGCGCGCCTCGTCGCCGATGGCGCCTCGCCCCGCGCCTCGCGCGAGGTCGTGGCGCTGTCGCACCTGCGCGAGGTGAAGGACCCGTTCCTGCTGGCGCGCGCCATGGAGCGGTTGCCGGCGGGGGCGGCGCTGTCGGCCGTGCACGTCGGAGCGAGCCTCGACGACGAACTGGCGCGCGCCGCGGCCGCTCGCGCGGGCGAGCGGTGGCGCTGGATCGGCGAGCGTCCGCGGTGCGTGGCGCTGCGGCGCCTGGCGCGCGCGCGCGCGCTCGTCCTGACGAGCAGGCACGAGGGCGGGCCCAGCGTGCTGGCCGAGGCCGCCTTGCTGGGCCGTCCCATCCTCGCCACGCGCACCGGCGGCGCGGTGGGGATGCTCGGGGGCGATCATCCGGGCTTGTGCGCGGTCGGCGACGAGGCGGGGTTGGCGCGCCTGCTCGAACGACTCGCGCTCGAAGAGGACTACGTCGACGAACTCGCCAAGCGCAGCCGCGCCCTGGCGGCCCGCTTTTCGCCCGAGCGCGAGCTGGCCGCCTGGCAGGCGCTCCTCGCGGAGGACGTCGGAACCTAGTCGCAGTGGTCTCGCCAGGCGCCCCAAGGCTGGTGGCGCCGTTCCCAATGGCCGGGCACCCACACGCGCCGCAGGACGGTCTCGTGGCGCCCGGGCACGCGCTCCACGCGCCAGTATCCGGGCCGCGCCAGCACCAAGCGCTCGCGGCCGCAGGCGTCGCGCACCACGCGGTGTTCGGCGGGCACCCACGTGCGCACTTCGCGCGCCTCGATCCAAACCTCCTCGAGGCGCTCCTCGTGGCGTCCTTCGACCCAGACGCATTCCTTTTCGCGCCCGAAGCCGGCCTCCACCCGCCAATCGACGCGCCGCGCGCCGCCACCGAAGCCGATCCGCGCCGAGGTGGGCGAGAGTTCGACGCGCAGGCGCTCGCCGCCCCCCAGCGCGACGGCATCGCCGGCGAGCGCGACGAGCGCCAAGCCGAGCAAGGCGCGGCTGGCGCGATGGAGCGACATGGGGAGTAGGCGACGAGCGGGAGTGTTCATGCGTCGCGAGCGCGGGCGCCGGGGACCGCGGGAGCCGGCGCCGTGCCGCTCCACCTGCCGGACGCCACTTCGTGGTGGCTCGCCTTCCGCGGGCATGCGAATGGCGTGCCAAGCCCTCGAATGAACCGCGGCCAGCACGCCGAACTGTCGGCGCGAGCGGAGGCCGGCGGCCAAGGTTGGCGCCGCGGCCTCCGTGGAGGTCGCTGTCCCCGCGCGAGGACGGTGCCGCGCCGCGCCTAGTCCTTCTTCGCGGGCTTCTCGAAGATGATCTCCGAGAAGCCGGCGCCGCCGCGCAGGCTGCCGCCGGGGGCGCGCTCGACGATGCGGATCTCGACGCGCTTGGTCGATTGGGGCTTGTCGAAGCGCACGACCACCGGTTCGATCTCGTTCTCGGGGCAGACGACCTCCACGGGCTTCTCCTTGCCCACCTTGACGGAGACCTTGACCAGCCGATCGCTGGTGCCCACGTCGACGGCCGTGCGCTGCGCCGGATGCAGCACGATGCGGTCGAACTTCAACGGCTGGGCGCACTCCACGGCCAGCATCGGCGACTGGTCGTCCTTGGCGCACATCCAGCGCGTCATCA
>JBEBCR010000464.1:0-2743 GCA_041157565.1 Planctomycetota bacterium
GGCGCGCGGCGCCGCTTGGCTTTGCGGGCGCCTCGGCTAGGATGCGCCCATGCCCAGCCAGCGCGTCCTGCGCCTCTTCGTCGCCGCCGCCGCCGGTGCCGCCACGATGGCCGGCGAGCTCGCGGCGGTGAGGCTGCTCGCTCCGTGGTTCGGGGCCTCCACGGTCGTGTGGACCAACGTCATCGGCGTCGTGCTCTTGGCGCTGAGCCTCGGGTACCTGTGGGGCGCGCGCCTGGCGCGCGGCGAGCGGCCGCGGCGAGTGCTGGCGCGCCTGCTCTTGTTCGGCGGCGCGTGGTACGCGCTGGCGCCGCACCTGGCGCACGCCACCGCGGCGTGGTTCCTGCCGGAGGGCCTCGCGCTGGACGCGGCCGCGGGCGTGGTGCAGTGGGGCAGCCTAGCCAGCGCCTGCGTGCTGTTCCTCGCGCCGCTCGTGGCGCTCGGGGCCGCGGCGCCGCTCGTCGTCGAGTGGTGGACGCGCGAGGAGTCCGTCCACGCCGGCACAGCCGGCGGCATCGTCCTCTGCGCCTCGACGGTCGGTTCCCTGCTGGGCACCTTCGGCGCCACGCACTGGCTGGTGCCTTCCTTCGGCGTGGTCGCCACCTTCGCCGGCGCTGGCTTGGCGCTCGTGGCCTGCGGCCTGGTCGCGGCGTGGACGGACGGGAGGTTCGCCGCCCTGCTGGCCTTGGCGTTGCCGGCCTACGCCTTCGCCTCGCCCGCTGGCCCTGGTCCGCGCACCCGGGACGGCGAACTCGTGCTGGCCGAGGTCGACTCCAAGCTGCAGCGCGTCCGCATCGTGGAGCGCCAGGCGGACGGCTGGCGCTTCCTGCAGGTCAACGAAGCCTTCGATTCGTTCCAGAGCGCGTGGAAGCCGGAGGCGGGGTTCCTCGGCGGGGGATACTACTACGACTACTTCGCGCTGCCCTTGCTGCTGGCGCCGCGCGACTCGACGTTTCGGGCGGGATTCGTCGGGCTCGGAGCGGGCACCGCCTGGCGCGTGATGCAGGGCGTGCGCCCGGTCGGCGTCGAACTGCGCGGGGATGGCGCCGAGATCGATCCCATCCTCGTGGAGCTGGCGCGTCGGCACCTGGGCCTCGGCGAGGATGACGGGGCTTTGCGCGTGCACGCGGGCCTCGATGGGCGCGTGTTCCTGCGCCATGCCGAAGGCTCCTTCGACCTGCTCGTCGTCGACGCGTACCAGAATCAGGTGGAGATCCCTCCGCACCTTTCGACGCGCGAGTTCTGGAGCCTGTGCCGCGCCAAGCTCGCCGACGGCGGCTGGGTCATGGCGAACGTGGGCAGCTTCGGCCTCGACGACCCGCTCCTCGACGCCATCGCGCGCGCCATGGCCGCGGGCATGCAGGAGGAGGCGTGCCTGTGGCGCGTGCCGTTCTCCCGCAACGCCATCGCGTGCGCGCGGCGCGCAGCGCGGGTGCCGGATCCCTCGCTCGTGTCGAGCGGCTCTCCCGAGTTCGACGCGCGCCTCGCCGCCAGCGCGCTGCCCGGGATGCAGCGTCGCCTGCGCCCCGACGAGGTGGGCGGCGAGGTGCTCGACGACGACCGCGCTCCGCTCGAGAGGCTGGGGTCCGAGTCGTTGTCCCGCGCGGCGCTGGTGCTGCGCGGCGAGGTCGATCCGTGACCATCGTCCTCGCCCTGCTCGCTTCGGCGTCCGTCGCCCAGCATGCCGCCGCCATCGAGCGCGCGCGCGAGGGGCGCCATCCCGAGGCTTGGGACGCCGCCATGGCCGAGCCCGACGCGCTGCTGGCGGCGCGGGCGCGCGCTTGGGTCGCGTGGTCGGCGGGGGACTTGTTCGGCGCCCGACGCGAGCTGCGCCTTTCGCGTGCCACGCACGGGCGCGATCCGGTGCTGCTCGAGTGGCAGCTGCAGCTGTGCTTGGACCTGCGCGACGCCGAAGGGGCGCGCGAGGCGCTGGAGGCGCTGGAGGCGCTCGGCGGGGCGCCGTCGGCCGAACTGGCGCGAAGGGCGGTGGAGGAGCTGGCGCGCGCGGAGCAGGACGCCGGCGAGGCCGTGGGCGCGGCGCGCCTCGTCGCCATGGGCGCGCTCGCGGCCGCGCTGCTGGCGCTGTCCGCGCTGGCGCGACACCCGCGCTGACGCGGCGCCGCGCGTGGGAGGCTATCGGCGGCCGCGATGGCCCGCCCAAGCGAACGCGCCCGCCGGAGCCGAGGCTCCGACGGGCGCGCGTTGGAATCCAGTCGCCTGGAGGTCGGCGTCCTCGCGGACGCGTGCGCCTCAGAGGATGTCGAGGATGCCCGTGCCGCCTTCGCCTTGCAGGGTCGACACCGACGCGCGGTAGTTCATGTCGGCCGACAGCTTGGCGTTCCAGGGCAGCAGTTCCTTGTCGCAGACGATGCCGAGCGCGACCGCGGCGAAGCCGCGCGCCGTGTCGGTCAGGCCTTCCTTCTTCTTCAGCATCGCGACGAGCGGATCGATCGAGCGCGAGTCGCCGATGAAGCCGAGGCCCGAGGCGATGGCCGCCTGCGACGCGAGGCTCTTGGCGTTGCCGAGCAGGGTCACCAGTTCCGGCACCAACTCCTTGTCGCCGAGGAGTCCGAGCGCCACCGCGGTCTGCTTCAGCAGGTCGGGCTTGTACTTCGAGTCGAGCACGACCTTCTGGATGACCGGGATGGCGTCGCGCGCTTCGATCATGCCGATGGCCACGGCGATGTGGCCCTTCGTGTTGTCGTCGCCCGTCTTCTCGAACTTCTGGAGCAGCAGCTCCTTGGCT
>JBEBCR010000465.1:0-4548 GCA_041157565.1 Planctomycetota bacterium
AGGGCGCAGGCTGGGCGCACCTCCTGCGCGACTCGTTCGCCAACGGCTCGGTGCTCGTGCTGTCGGGCGCGCTCGCCATCGGCTGGGCGACCGGTTCGAGCGGCGAGGAGGCGCTGGCGCCCTTCACCGACGGCATCTTCCGCGGGATGCTGTGCCTGTTCCTCCTGGACATGGGCATCGTCAGCGCGCGCCGCGTCGGCGCGTTGCGCGAGCTCGGCTGGTTCCCCGTGGCCTTCGCCGTCCTCGTGCCGCTCGCCAACGCCGCGCTCGGCATCGTCGTGGCGCGCTGGCTGGGCCTCGACCAGGGGGACGCGCTGCTCTTCGTGGCGCTGTGCGCCAGCGCCAGCTACATCGCCGTGCCCGCCGCGCTGCGGCTGGCGCTGCCGGAAGCCAATCCAGGGCTCTACGTCAGCATGGCGCTGGCGTTGACCTTCCCCTTCAACATCGTCGTCGGCTTGCCCCTGTACATGGGGGCGATCCAGCGCATCTGGACCTGACATGGAACCCGTCAAGCGCATCGAGATCGTGGTCGACAGCCCGGAGGTCCCCGAGCTCCTGCAGCTCCTGCGCCGCGAAGGCATCGGCGGCTACACGGTGTTCGGGCACCTGCGCGGGGGCGGCGACCGCGGCGAGCGGCGCGACGACGAGCCCAGCGGCGGAGGCAACGCCTGCGTCCTCGTCGCCGTGCCGGCCGCGAAGCTCCAGAGAGTCATCGAGGTCGTGCGCCCGGTGCTCAAGCGTCGCGGCGGCATGTGCCTCGTCGGCGACGCGCACTGGGTCGTGCACTAGTCGAGGCGCGGCGCGCCGCGCGCGGCCGAGCGCAGCACGGCCTTGGCGGCGGCGTGGCTCGCCAGCGACAGCGCCAGCACGATGGCGACGCAGGCGGCGAGCTTCGCCAGCGCCGGCGCGTCCCAACCGCGCAGGTCGGCGACCACGTGCACCGCCAGCGGCAGGTGCACCAGGTAGACCCAGTAGGAGGCGTCGACCAGCCAGCGCACGAGCGGTCGTTCCGAGCGCAGCAGCTGTTCCGCGGCGCCCATGCCGCCCAGCGCCACTTGCCAGATGACCAAGGCGGTGCACAAGTGCGCGCCCGCGAAGGCCCAGGTCCGATCCTCGCCCCGGCGCAGTCCATCGAAGCTGACGAGCGCCAGGAGGAGGTGCAGCGGCAGCACCAGCGCCGCGGTCGCCAACCGCCGCTTCCAGCGCGCGCGCAGCTCCGTCCACGCCTCGGGCGCGCCGTGCAGGAGCCAGCCGGCGCCGAAGCACAGCGCGTACAGGAGCAGCGCGCTCCAGTTCGGCCACCAGCCCGACGGCGTCTCGATGGCGGCGTGCTTCATCGTGCACAACGTGGCCCACGTGGCGCCGACGAGGAGCGCCAGGCGCACTCCTGGATGCGAGCCGCCGAACACGAAGCGCGAGGCGCGCGCCCCGCGTTCGAGCCATGTCGAGGGCAGGCGGCGCGCCACGGCGGCCAGCGCCAGCGCGCCTGAGCCGATCAGCAGCAGGTACCACAGGAACCACAGGTGGGCGAGCCCGCCGCTCGGCCACGCCGGATGCAGCATCAAGGTCGCGCGTCCACCACCCAGGGCGCGCGCGCCAGCGTAGCTGAACGCGGCCTCGACCAGCGGCACGAGCAGCACGACGCCCAGCAACAGCGGCAGGGCGATCCTTGCCAGGCGTTCGCGCCACGCGCCGGCGAGGCCGCGCCTTTGCGCCACGAGCGCGGCGAAGAAGCCCGCCAGCACGAAGAAGACCGGCATGCGGAAGGCGTGGATGCCCAGCACCAGCAAGGTGGCCCACAGCGACGTGTCCGGATCGCGGTAGCCCCAGCCCGCGTCCGCCTCTCCCAGCTGGAAGCTGCAGGCGACATGCAGCAGCACGCCGAGCAGCATCATCGCCGCGCGCAACGCGTCGAGTCCGTGGAAGCGCGTCGAGGCGCGCGCGTCGCCGGCCACCTGCGGCTGGTCCATGGGCGGACTCTACACGTCCGCCGCGGACGGCACAACGCGCGGCGGGCTCAGCGCTTGGCCTTGGCGGCGGGGCGTCGCGCGGCCTTCTTCTTGGCGGCCACGGCGGGCTTGGTGGTCCGCTTCGCGATCTTCTCGGCGGCCTTGGCCGGGGCCTTCGCCGCCTTGGTGGCCTTGGTCGCGGCCTTGGTCGTCGGCGCCGCCGCCTTGGCGCCCAGCACGGCGGCGAGCACCTCCTCGGCGTGGCCGGCGACCTTCACCGGCGACCAGATGGCGGCGAGCTTGCCCTTGGCGTCGATCAGGAAGGTCGAGCGGATGGTGCCCATGACCTTCTTGCCGTACATGACCTTCTCGCCGTGGGCGCCGTAGCTCTGGGCGACGGCGTTGTCCGCGTCGACGAGCAGGTCGAAGGCCAAGCCATGCTTGGCGCGGAACCCGTCGTGCGACTTGAGCGAGTCGGAGGACACGCCGAGCACGACCGCGCCCGCCTTGCGCAGCGCCGCGTCGCGGTCGCGGAAGTCGCAGGCCTCGACCGTGCAACCGGGCGTGTTGTCGCGCGGGTAGAAGTAGAGCACGACCTGCTTGCCGGCGAAGTCGCGCAGCGAGACGGTGGAGCCGGAGGTCGAGGGCAGCGAGAACGCGGGGGCGGATTGGCCGAGCTTCATGGTGCAGGAGCCTACGCCAGCCGGGGGCGTGGAGGATGCGGATACCGCCTTCATCCGGGTCCGAACGGCAGTCCCAGCGCGCGCCAGGCCACGAACAACAAGGTCCACGACACGAGGAAGGCGAACGAGTAGGGGAACATGGTCGCCACCAGGGTCCCGAGGCCCGCCTTGGCGTCGTAGCGCTGCAGGAAGGCGATGATCAAGGCGAAGTAGCTCATCATCGGCGAGATGATGTTGGTGCACGAGTCGCCGATGCGGAAGGCGCACTGCGTCTCGCCGGCGGGGATCCCCGCGAGGAGGAACATCGGCACGAAGACCGGCGCCATCAAGGCCCACTTGGCCGAGGCGCTGCCCATGACGAGGTTCACGACGGCGGTCAGCAGGATGAAGGCGACGAGGGCCGGGCCGCCGTCGAGGCCGCTCGACTGCAGGAGGGCGGCGCCCTTGACGGCGAGGATGATCCCGAGGTTCGTCCACTGGAAGTACGCCACGAACTGCGCGGCGAAGAACACCAGCACCAGGTAGCTGGCCAGCGTCTCCATCGACTTGGCCATGCCCTTCAACGCCTGCGCGTCGTTGCGGATCGAGCGCGTCGCCACGCCGTAGGCGATGCCGGTCGCGGCGCCGATGGCGAAGATCAAGGTCACGATGCCGGACATGAACGGCGAGTGCAGCACGCCGCCGGTCCGCGCGTCGCGCAGATAGCCGTCCTCGGGCAGGAGGCCGAGCAGGATCAGGCCCGCGAAGGCCGCCACGGTCGCCGCGGCCCACCACAAGCCGCGCTTCTCGACGGGCGAGATGGGCTTCAAGAGCTCGGACGCCTCGGCGCCGGCCGAGCCCGACCACGGTCCGAGGCGCGGTTCGACCACGCGTTCGGTCAACCACCACCCGACCAGCGACACGACGAAGGTCGAGACGGCCATGAAGTAGTAGTTGCACGCCGGGTTGACGAGCGCGGCCGGATCGACGATGCGCGCCGCCTCCTGCGTGATCCCCGCCAAGAGCGGGTCGACGGTGCCGAGCAGCAGGTTGGCGCTGTAGCCGCCCGACACGCCGGCGAAGGCCGCGGCGATGCCGGCGATCGGATGGCGACCTGCGGCGGCGAAGATGGACCCGGCGAGCGGCACGAGCAGCACGTAGCCCAGTTCGCTGGCGACGTTCGACATGACGCCGGCGAAGACGACCACCAGCGCCAGCCAGCGCCGCGCGGCCGACAGCACGACGAGCCGGAGCGCGGCGCCGAGCAGTCCGCTGCTCTCGGCGATCCCGATGCCCAGCAGGGCCACGAGCACGGTGCCGAGCGGCGCGAAGCCCGTGAAGTTCGTGACGGTCTTCGTCAGCACGAGGTGCAGGCCCTCGACGCCGAGGAGGCTCGTGGGCGCCAGCGTCTCGCCCGTCTTCGGGTGCGTGGCGGAGACGCCCATGCGCACGGCGATGTCGGAGCCGACCACCACGAGGAGCGCCAGCAGCACGAACAACGTCGCCGGGTGCGGCAAGGCGTTGCCGCCGCGCTCGACCACGCGCAGGAAGCGATCAACGAAGCCCTTGCCTTCAGTCGACTTGTCCATGGCGTCCAAATCTAATGGGGTCCGCCGCGAGCAGCAGGAAAGGATCCTGTACGAAGTCGCGGCGATTCAGCGCCAGGCGAGCCGCGCCAACACGAAGTGGTGGTCGCTGGGCCAGCGGCCGCGCGGCCCGCGTTCCGACAGGATCGCGGCTTCGCGCGTTGCGAGCCCGTCGTCGCGCAGGATGTGGTCGATCTTGTCGCCCGCGAGGCCGCCTCGGAAGGCGTGGAAGGTGCCGCTGCGCTCCACCGTCGGGTGCAGCTCGCGCCAAGTGTCGACGAGACCCGCGGCGCGCAGTCGCTCGAGCGGCAGGCTCGACTCGGCCGCGTTGAAGTCGCCCAGCACGACGCG
>JBEBCR010000466.1:0-2693 GCA_041157565.1 Planctomycetota bacterium
CCGGCGGCCTGGTCGAGGTCGACGACGAGGGCGTGCCGACGCGCCGCACCACGATCATCGAGCGCGGGATGCTCAGGAGCTACCTGCACGACCGCGAGAGCGCGGCCCACTTCGGCGTCGAGCCCACCGGCAACGCGCGCGCCTGGGAGTACGACAACGAGCCCTTGATCCGCATGCGCAACACCTACATCCGCCCCGGCTCCGGCACGCTCGACGAGCTCGTCGCCGGCACGGAGGACGGGTGGCTGCTCGAGGGCGCCAGCAACGGGCAGGCGGACTCCAACGGAGAGTTCATGTTCGGCACGCACGAGGCGCGCCGCATCGTCGGCGGCAAGCTCGGCGAACGCATGAAGGGCGTCAACATCTCGGGGTCGGCCTTCGACGTGCTGCAGACGGTCGACGCGGTCACAGGCGACTTCCGCTGGGACCTCGGCTCCGGCCATTGCGGCAAGGGCCAGCCCGCCAAGGTGGACGCCGGCGGTCCATGGCTGCGCTGCAAGGTCGTCCTCGGCGGCAAGGAGGCCTGAGATGCGGCAAGCCCTCGCCACGGCGGCCTTCGAGCCGCGCTCCGTGCAGCAGTCGCTCGCCGAGCGCTGCCAGCGCATGGTCGACCTCGCGCGCGCCGCCGGCGCCGACGAGGCCGAGGCCTTCGCCTCCGCGCGGCACGGCACGTCGGTCAAGTACGAGAAGGGCGACCTCAAGCTCGTCTCCTCCGACGAGGGCGCGGTCCTCGGCTTGCGCGTCTTCAAGGACAAGCGCGCCGGCTTCGCCTCCACCAACCAGTCGAGCCGCGAGGCGCTCGAGGCGTGCGTGCGCGACGCGCTCGCCACCGCGGCCTTCGCGCCGGCCCACGAGGCCAACGTGCTGCCCGACGCGCGGCCGTGGACGGAGCGCGTCTCCTGCAGCCGCGAGATGGCCGAGGCCGACGGCGAGCTCCTCTTGGAACTCGGCGCCGAACTCGTGCGCGCGACGCGCGAGCGCAGCGCGAAGTTCTCGCTCGACGGGGCCTCCGCGGACCTGTCGCGCGCCGTCCAGGCCGTGGCCAACTCGCGCGGCGTGCTCGCCCACGAATCCGATGGGCTGGTCTCCTTGTCCTTGATGGGCATGGCGATCGACGGCTCCGAGGTCGGCGGGTTCCACTACGACTCCGGCGCCTGGCGCAGCCTCGCGGCGGCGCGCGCTCGGGCGAAGCCGCTGGTCGAGGGCGTCGTCGACATCTGCCTCGCCAACCTCGGCGCGCGCTCGGCGCACAGCTACAAGGGACCGGTCCTGTTCTCGGCCGACGCCTTCGTCGACCTGTTCGTCGCGCCGCTCGTCTCGGGCTGCAGCGCGCTGGCGGTGCAGCGCGGACGCTCGCCGCTGGCGAAGCTCCTCGGCTCGGCGGTCGCCAGCCCGAACTTCACCTTGCGCGACGCGCCACACGACCTCGACCTCGCCGGCGCGGCGGCCTTCGACCGCGAAGGCGTGCCGACGGCGGACTTCGACCTCGTGCGCGGCGGGGTGCTGCAAGGCTGGTTGCACAACGCGCACAGCGCCGCCGTCGGCGGCACGCGCAGCACCGGCCACGCTCGTGGTGGTGCGCGCGGCGTGCCCGGACTCGGCCCCCACGCCCTCGTGGTCGCAACCGGCGACGGCGGCGACGAAGGCGCGATGGTCAAGGCCCTCGGTCGCGGCTTGTGGGTGGAGCGCTTCAGCGGCACCGTCGATCCCACGAACGGCGACTTCAGCGGCGTCGCCAAGTCCTCGCGCTGGGTCGAGGGCGGAGCGGCCGCGCACTCGGTCAAGGAGACGATGATCTCGGGCAACGCGTTGCAGCTCCTGCGCCAGATCGCGCGCATCGGCAGCGTGCCCACGTTGCTCGGCGGAGCGGCGAAGGCCCCGATGGTCGTCGTCGACGGGGTCGACGTGACCGCTGGTTGAGCCGTCCACCGCGCGATTTTCGGAGACCACTCCCTCCCGGTTCGGCTGGCGCTTGACCCGCCACCGGGGCGGGGCTATCTTCTCCGCCGCTTTGCAGCGCCCGTGCCCGGGTGGCGGAATTGGCAGACGCGCCAGGTTCAGGTCCTGGTTCTCTTAAACGGGATTGGGGGTTCGACCCCCCCCCCGGGCACCACCTTCCTTCCTCGACCTGCACTGCCGGGGCGCGCCAACGCGCGACCCGCAAGACGGTCGAGATCGCCCCGCAGCGCGCGGCGTGTCGAGGCGCCCCCCCCCTCGCGTCGGCCCGCCGCGTTGAACGCGCCGCGCGCTTGGGGCTACCCTCGCGAGACCGGGCGATCGCCGCCCCGCCCGCCGCCACCCGCTCCATGCTCGCCGCGCTCCAATCCGCCACCCCCGCACCGCTCCAATCCGCCACCACGCCGTTGATGGAGCGCGTGATCCTCGAGAACACAGTGCAGGACTGGATCGTGGCGCTTTCGATCCTCGCCGGCAGCTTCCTGCTGCTCGGGATCCTCAAGCGCCTCGTCATCTACCGCCTCGGGCGCCTTGCCGCCAAGACCGAGACGGACATCGACGATCTCCTGATCGACATCGTGCGCCGCACGCGGCGCATGTTCCTGTTCATCGTCGCCGTGTGGATCGCGGCGCACTTCGTGCGCCTGCCGGGCGCCGAGTACTCGCCCGAGGGCGAGCTGCAGCAGGAGAGCGAGATCCAGCGCTACATCGGGATCCTCGCCAACATCAGCTTCTGG
>JBEBCR010000467.1:0-5344 GCA_041157565.1 Planctomycetota bacterium
GGATGCCCTCGCGCACGATGCGCGCGCGCAGCTTGTCGGCCTCCTCGCGCAGCGCCTTGTCCTCCACCTCGCAGCCGCGCACGATGACCGTGGGGCACTTGTACTTCTGCGCCAGGCGCACGTGGCGGCGCAGCGAGTTGACGGCGCGCTCGCGCAGCTCGGAGTCGAGGCTGCCCAGCTTGGTGCCGCTCATGTTCTCGGCGCGCGGGTCGAGGCAGCCGGTGACGACCGCCGAGACGCACACCCCTGTCTCGCGCGCGGAGTCCTCGAAGCCGCCCAGCGTGACGGGGGCCTCGAGCAGGCCGAGCTCCAGCCGCCGGAAGCCCATGGCGACGGCGGCGAAGGCCTGGTCCTCGATGGCCTTCAGGCGCGAGCCGAAGGTGGTCGTCGACAGCGCGTAGTCGTTCGGGATTCCGGGTTGGGTCAGCACGGTGGCGCAGTAGGTCTGCGGGAGGTCGACCCTTCGGTCGGAACCGCCCTAGTCAAAAGTACTAGCAAGATCCGGCTGGGGTCGGAGCCTAGGTCGTCCAAGGCGCATTCGGAGGGAGAAGTCCTTTCGCGCCTGGAGCCCGTCTTGCTTCGGACAAGGGTCCGCCGTCATTGGTTCCCCGCCTTCCCGATTTCCCCGTCGCAGGGCGGCCGATCGGCCTCGGCGGCCTCGGGAATGGCCTTGGGGGCCTCGCTCCCGAACTCGGGAAGACCGGCCTCCCGTCCCGGGCGCGGGACCTGGGCCTGGCGCAGGGCGGCCTCGAGCGCCTCGAAGCGCACGGGCTTGGCGACGTAGTCGTCCATGCCGGCCGCCAGGCAGGACTCGCGGTCGCCTTCGACGGCGTTGGCCGTCATGGCGACGATGCGCGGCTGGTGGCGCAGCGGCGCGCCGCGGATGCGGCGCGTGGCCTCCATGCCGTCCATCTCGGGCATCTGCACGTCCATGAGCACCACGTCGTAGGTCGAGGCGAGCAGCGCTTCGACTGCTTCGCGTCCGTTTTCCGCCTGCGCCGGTTCGATGCCCAGCTTGTGCAGCATGCGCGAGGCCACCTTGCGGTTGATGGCGTTGTCCTCGACGAGCAGCACGCGCAATCCGGCGAGGTCCGCGGCGCGATCGTCGCGTCCGGCGGGCAGGGGCGCGCGCGGGCCCGACTCCTGCAGGTCGCGCAGCACGAGTTCGAGCGCGGCCGTGCGCACGGGGGTGGTCAGGGTGGCCCGCGCCGCGGCGACGCGCAGCTGCGCGCCGAGGGGATGCAGCGCGACGAGCGCGCCGCCGCGTCCCTCGACCAGCTCGCGCCACGAAGCCTCGTCGGAGGCGAGCAGCGCCGCGTCGACCAGCACGAAGTCCGCCCGCGAGTCCGCCAGCGCGACGCGGGCCGCGGCGAGGTCGACGGCCTGCCGTCCGGCCACGCCGAGGCGCCGCATGGCCAGCAGCAGCCCTTCGACGGTGGCCGCGTGCGGCTCGACCACGAGCGCGGCGCGGCCGGCGAGCCCGCTCGAGCGGTCGCGCCGCAGGGTGGTGGCGCGCGGCGCCTCGATGTCGAAGGAGAAGGTCGAGCCGCGACCCTCCTCCGAATCGACGCGGATCGAACCGCCGCACATCTGCACGAGCTGGCGCGAGATGGCGAGGCCCAGCCCGGTGCCGCCGTAGCGGCGCGTGGTGGACGCGTCGACCTGCGAGAACGACTGGAACAGGCGGTCGCGGCGGTCGTCGGGGATGCCGATCCCCGTGTCGCGCACGCGGAACTCCAGGCGCCCCTCGCCCGCGGCGGCGATCTCGACCACGACCTCGCCCTGTTCGGTGAACTTGACGGCGTTGCCCACGAGGTTGACCAGCACCTGGCGCAGGCGCAGCGGATCGATGACGACCTCGTCGGGCACGTCGTCGGCGGCGATCGAGGCGAGGCGCAGGCCCTTCTGCGCCGCGCGCAGGGCCACGACGTCGAGCGCCTCCTCCACCACGACGCGCGGATCGACCTCGCGCCGCTCGAGGTCGACGCGGCCGGACTCGATCTTCGACAGGTCGAGGATGTCGTTGATGATCGCCAGGAGCGCGTCGCCGCTGTTGCGCATGATCTCGACCAGCTCGCGCTGCTCCTGCGAGAGGCGCGTGTCGAGGAGCAGCCCGCCGAGGCCGATCACGGCGTTGAGCGGCGTGCGGATCTCGTGGCTCATCGAGGCGAGGAAGGCGCTCTTGGCCCGGTTGGCCTCCTCGGCGTCCTCCTTGGCGCGGCGCACGGCCTCCAGGGCGCGCGAGCGCTCGAGGTACCAGCCGAGGCGCTCGCCCATCTGCGCGATTCCGTCGATGACGCGGCCGGAGTGCACCAGCTCGCGCGAGGCGAGGAGCAGCAGCACGCCGAGCACGCGGCCGGAGCTCGACACCGGCACGGCCAGCGTCGCCTTGAGGCCCGCCTCGATCGCGAGGCCGGCGCGCACGAACGAGGGGTCGTGGCCGGCGTCCTCGGTCGAGTAGGGTTCGCCCGACTCCAGCACGCGACCGACGATCGACTCGCCCGGATGCAGGCGCAGGCCGCGCGACAGCTCGAGGAAGCGCGCGATCGACGGATCCTGGCGCGTGTTGCACTCGTAGGACCTGACGGCCATGCCCGAGGCGTCGACCAGCCACAGCTCGCCGAGGTCGTAGTCGAGGCCGCCGCAGACCGACTCGAGCAGCGCCTGCGAGGCGGCCGCCTCGTCCTCGGCGCGCGCCAGCGACTCCGAGACCTCGATCTGCACGCTCTGCAGGGCGGCGACCTCGCGCAGCTCGGCGCGCTCCTTCTCCAGCTTGCGCGCGAGGACCTGCGCGTCCTCGAGCGCCATGTCGCGCGTCTGCAGCAGCAGCACGAACTCGGTCACCGGATCGTGGATGGCGAAGTCGGCGAGCGTCAGCCCGAGGCCCTCGAGCGACTTGAGGTCGGTGACCCAGGGCGAGCCGACGAAGGCCAGCATGCCCGCGTTCGGCCCGTCGTCGGGCAGCGCGATGATCTGGCCGCGCAGCTGCAGCCCGTTGTGCAGGAACTGCAGCACGAACAGCTGGCTGCTGCGCGCGCGGATGGAGGCGGCGTCCCTCGGGCCCTTGGGCCGCAGGATGCGCGCGACGTCGAACAGTCCCGCGCCTGGCGTCGCCTGCGGGCAGACCCGCTCGACGCCGCGGCCCACGCGCGCCAGCCGCATCCCCTCGTCGAACACGAGGTGGAACGGGAAGGCCGTGGACAGCAGGTCGTGCGCCGCCGGAGAGTCCATCTCGAGCTCAGCCGCCCTTCGCGCTGGCGGCGCCGTCCGCGGCGGCGATGGGCGTGCAGCGCACGTGGAAGGTGTCGTGGTCGTGGCCGTCGGCGCGCGTGGAGACGATCGTCGCCTCGACGCGGCAGCGGAACACCTCGCCGAGGCCCTCGAGCAGGCCCTGCACGAAGGGCGCGAGGCCCGGGCGCGAGCTGTAATACTGCAGCTCGAGCTCGTCGGGGCCCTTGTCGACCACCACGAAGCTCGGCGCGTCCATGCCGACGAAGGTCATCCCGAGGCGCGCGTGCAGGTTGTCGAGGTTGGCGAGGAAGGTCTTCATGTCGCGGCCCGAGATCAGGAAGAGCTCGCGGTAGCCCTCCTTCATGGCGAAGCCGATCCAGAACTTGCCGAAGGTGCGCAGGATGTCCGCGGCGTCCGCGCCGAGCTCCGCGCAGGCGGCTCCGACGAGGTCGTAGGTCATCTTGTCGGGGTACTGCGTCAAGCGCAGGAACGCGTCCTCCTCGACGCCGGCGCGCGCCTTGATGCGACTCCAGGTCTCCTCGCCGAAGTTCTTCGTCACGAGGTCCTGCACAGCGAGGTTCACGAGTCCGTACATGCGTCAGCGCTCCTTCTTCGGCCATCCCGGCCGGCGAGGGGGTCCAGGCGGAAATTCCTTCCGTCTATCGGCGCGAAGGCCGCGGAGCTTGAGCGCCACCGCGCGCGGACGATGCCCGGACGAGCCGGCGGGCCGCGCCGGGCGCGCGCGACCCGCGCCGAGGGCTCGTTCGAGGCCGCGCCACGCCCGGTGCGGCCGCATGCAAGGGGCGCGGGCGGCCCGGCGGACGCCTCCGCCCGGCGGCCCGCCGAGGACGCGCGCGGCGCGGCGCGCTCAGACCTTCACTTCGCTCTTCGCCGCCGACAGCGCGGCGTGGCGCTCGAGCAGCGGATCGATCTCCTCGGCCACGTACTCGACCACCTGCCGCGGGGCGCGGCCCACGTACAGCGCGGGGTCGAGCAGCTCGTCGAGGCGCTTGGCGAGCGGCGCCAGCACCGGATCCTCGGCGAGCAGCGCGCGGAACGGCGAAGGCTCGCCGTCCTTGATGGCGCGCGCGGCCTTGTGGCTGGCGGTGCGGATCGACTCGTGCACGTCCTGGCGGTCCGCGCCGAGCTTGACCGCCTCCATCATCAGGTGCTCGCTGGCGAGGAACGGCAGCTCCTCCAGCAAGCCGCGCCGCACGACGTGCGGGTTGACGACGAGGCCCGAGGCGACGTTCAGGTACAGGTTCAGCACCGCGTCGGTGGCGAGGAAGCTCTCCGAGATGGCGAGGCGCCGGTTGGCGGAGTCGTCGAGCGTGCGCTCGAGCCATTGGTTGGCCGCGGTGTGCGCCGCGTTGTCGAGCAGCGAGATGACGAAGCGCGACAAGGCGCAGATGCGCTCGCTGCGCATGGGATTGCGCTTCCAGGGCATCGCCGACGAGCCGATCTGCTTGGCCTCGAACGGCTCCTCGAGCTCCTTCCTGTTGGCGAGCAGCCGCAGATCGGTGGCGAACTTGTGCGCGCTCTGCGCGATCGACGACAGCGCCTGCAGCACGCGGAAGTCCGCCTGGCGCGGGTACGTCTGGCCGGTGACGCCGTAGCTCCGCGCGAAGCCCATCCGTTCGGTCACGCGCCGGTCCAGCTCGCGCACCTTCTCGTGGTCGCCGCCGAACAGCTCGAGGAAGCTCGCCTGCGTGCCCGTGGTGCCCTTGACGCCGCGGAAGCGCAGGCTCGCCTCGGCGTGGTCGAGGTCCTCGAGGTCGTGCGCGAGGTCCTGCAGCCACAGGCAGGCGCGCTTGCCCACCGTCGTGGCCTGCGCGGGCTGGAAGTGCGTCCAGCCCAGGGTCGGCAGGTCCTTCCAGCGCAGCGCGAAGTCGCGCAGCACCTTGATGGTGGAGACGAGCTGTCCGCGCAAGAGGCGCAAGCCGTCGCGCATGGCGATCAGCTCGCTGTTGTCGGTCACGTAGCACGAGGTCGCGCCGAGGTGGATGATCGGCCGCGCCTGCGGGCACTGCTCGCCCCAGGCGTGGATCTGCGCCATCACGTCGTGGCGCAGCTCCTTCTCGTGGCGCGCCGCCGACTCGAGGTCGAGGTTGGT
>JBEBCR010000468.1:0-2589 GCA_041157565.1 Planctomycetota bacterium
CGCGCGCGGCCGACGAGGACGCGCGCCTGCGCGCCTGGGTCGCGCAAGGCACGCGCATGCGCGCCGCCGTGGCCTCGGGCGTCGCCGCCAAGGACGGTGGCGAGCCGCTGGCGCTCGAGGCGCTGTCGCACTCGTTCGTCGCCGTGCTGGCGCTGCGCTTGTGCGAGGAAGGCAAGCTGCAGCTCGAGCGGCCCCTCGGCGAGATCATGGGCGGACTCGATCCGGGCGTCGCCGCGGGCAACCTGCTCGACGCGCTGGGCGGCCGCTTGCGTGTGCCGCTCACGCCCCAACTCGCCGCGGCGGCGGCCGAGGCGCGCGACCACGCCGCCTGGGCGGCGCTCTTCAAGCCCGCGGGCGCGCTGCGCGGCGGACACGACCCCGACGACGCCTCGTGGGCGATCGCCGCGCGCGCCTGCGAGATCGGCGGCGGCGCGACGTTGATGGAGCTCCTGCACCAGAAGGTGTTCGCGCCCCTCGAGATGGTCGCCACGGTGCCGGCGCCGCGCAAGCAGCGCCCCGACTGCGTCGAGCTGCCCTACGCGCGGCCGTTCGCGCTGCCCGGCTTGTCGCCGCGCTCGAGCGTGGAGCTGATCTCCTCGCCGCAGGAGCTGGCCGAATGGATGCAGTCGCTGCTCGAGCGCCGACTGCTCGACGACGCCTCGACGCGGCGCTACATGAACCCGCTGCCCTTGGCCGACGGCAATTCGAGCCACTGCGGCCTCGGCATCGCGCAGTCGAAGGTGGCTGGACTCAAGCGCTACCGCATGGCCTCGACGCGCGGCGCGCGCCAGTTGGAACTGTCGTTCTGGTCGGGCTCGGGCTTGTGCATCGTCGTCGAGGCGGAGTCGCTCGACACGCCGATCGAGCTCGTGGGACGCCGGCTGGCGCTGGAGCTCCTGCAGGCGACGCAGAAGCAGGAGCCGCGCGCGGCGCACGACCCCGCGCGGGCGGCGCGCGTCGCCGGGCGCTGGAACCTCTCCGGGCGCGAGTTCGAGCTGGTGGCGGGCGCCACCGCGCTCGAGCTCGTCGAAGGCGGGCGCCGGATCGAGCTGGTGCCGCTGGCCTCCGGCGCCTGGACCTCGCCCGAGGATCCCGAGGCGCGCTGGATCCCGCCGGGCGGCGCCGAGGCGGCGCCCGAGCTGGTCGTCGAGCGCGGCGGCTACCCGTCGACGGCGCGCCGGGCGCGCTGAAGCGGAGCCGATGCGTCAAGTCCACTTGACGCCCGATCCGTCAAGCGATCTTGACAGGCCGCGCGGGCCTCATGGCGCCGCGCGCAGCACGAGCCCCGTCTCGCTCGCGCCCGTCGCCAACTCGACTTCGAGCGCGGCGGAACCCTTGGCGCCCATGTCGGCCCGCACGCGCACCTTGCCGGGGCCGACCGCGTCCAGCTCGAAGCGCCCGTCGGCGCCGGCGCGCACCTGCTCGACCACCTCGAGCCCGGGGATGCCGAGCACGTGCGGCTCGGTCCACGACACCTCGACCAGCGCGGCCGGCACGCCGGCGCCCGCCGCGTCCTGCACGACGCCGCCGAGCTTGCCGCGGCGATCCCCCACGAGCAGCAGCGTGCCGGCGAACGCCGGCAGCTCCACGCTCGTCGCCTCGCGGCTGCGCAACTGGCGCGTGAGGATCCACACGCGCCAGGGACCGGACTCCAATCCGTCGAGCTCGAACAAGCCGTCCTTGTGGCGCACCTCCTTGGTGCGCACCCGCGACTCGTCGATGTCCTTGGCGGGGATGTCGGCGCGCGTCCAGGCGATCTGGTAGCGCTGCACGACCATCCCGCGGTCGTCGACCACGTGGCCGCGCAAGCCGTGGGTGGGCTCGAGCGCGATGGCGAGTTCCTCGCGGCCGGGCACGAGTTCGCGCGCGGCCTTGTGCACCACGCGGCGTCCGCCCTCCTCGGTGGCGTGCTCGAACACGAGCCGCAACGGCCGCGCCACCAGCCCGCCGATGCGGAAGCGGCCGGCCTCGTCGGCGGCGATGCTGCGCTCGGGGGCGAGTTCGATGCCGTACGCGCCCTTCTGCGTCCAGCGCACGATGGCGTGCGGCGCCGGACGGCCGTCGGCGAGCGTGATCGCGCCGCGCAGCACGACGCCATCGGCGAGCACGAGGTCGACGCCCTCGATGGCGCGCGCGCCGGGCGCAACCTGCACCTCGCGCGCCTGCCCGATGTAGCCATCGAGGATCGGCGCCAGGCGCAAGGCGCCCGCGGGCACGCCCGAGAGCTCGAACGTCCCGTCGGGCCCCGTGCGACGCGCGGCGCCCGGCAGCTCGAGCAGGATGTCGAGCAGTCCGTCGCTGAAGGCGTCGACGCGCGCCTTGTCGACCGGCAGGCCGCGCTCGTCGAGCACGCGTCCGCGCACGGTGGCTCCGGGCTCGAGGACGATGTCGACGCAGACCACCTCCCGCGCGCGCGGCACGAGGTTCTCGCGACGGAAAGGCACCCAGGGCGCGATGGAAGCCTCGAGCTCGAAGGCGTGGTCGACGGGCAAACCCTCGTACACGGCGCGCGGGCCGGCGCCTTGCTCCGCGCCGGGCTGCACGGCGGCGACGCGTTCGAAGCCGAAGCCTGATCCGCTGGTGGGCAGG
>JBEBCR010000469.1:0-3747 GCA_041157565.1 Planctomycetota bacterium
TCGGACGGGCTCCGGAGTGGCAGCCCGGCGGGGAATCAGGGCACAGCCAACGGGGCCAGTATCGTTAGAGTTCCCAGGTCACCTGCAGCGCGTTGCTGAGATTGAAGGTGCTCGGCGTGCAGAAGGCCGCGGCGTTGCGGTACCACACTTGGTAGGTCCGCGTGGCCCCCGGCGTCGCCACGCCCCCCTTGACGCTCACCGACAAATCGCCAAAAGCCGGATACTGCGAAGCACCTCCGGCGTTGGCCTTCGTCCCGAGGCGCACCACCGTGCCGCTGGCGCAGCGCAGGCCATCGCCGAAGGCGGTGCCCACGCCCGAGGCCGTCTGCGTCGTGCCTTGGAAGTACAAGCAGGTCGAGTTCGGCATCTGCGAGCCGAGCAGCGCGAAGGTGTCGCCCGCGATGCGCGCCGAACCGCTCCAACCGAGCAGCGCGCCCAATCCCAGCGAGTTGGCGCAGCCCTCGCCCGAGCTCAGGGCCGAGTAGTTGTTGCACGGGCAGGGGCCGCCGAAGGGATCGCCGAAGCAGTAGCTCTCGACGCGCGGCGCGGGGTATTCGTGGTGGCCGATGTCGACGATCGGCGCGGTGCCGGCGCCGGTGTCGGGCACGAGCGGCTCGTCGGCGAAGCGCGGATTCTTGTAGTGGTCGACGGTGACGGTGGCGGGCACGAACGCGTTGCTGCCGGCGTCGATGGCCGGCGAGGTGGATTGCAGGCGGAAGTCGCCGCCGGCCGCGTTGACGAACTGCGGGTCGAAGGCGAGGTTGCCGGTGCCGGCGGCGCCGCCCAGGACGATCGAGTAGCCGACGCTGAAGGTGGCGCCGTTCAACTGGTTCGTGGCTCCCTGCGCGCCGCCCGTGCCCGTGTTGGCCCACACGATGCAGTTCGCCATGCTGACGGTGCTGCCGCTCGCCAGCACGCCGCCGGCGGCGCTGGCGGTGGCGCTGTTGCCGTAGACCGTCGTGTTGCGGATGACCGGGCTGGAGCTGGAGCCGACCCAGATGGCGCCGCCGCCGCCGGAGCCGGTGGCGGTGTTGCCGACGAAGATGCAGTTGTAGACCTTGGTCGTCGAGCCGCCGAAGATCTCGATGGCCCCGGCGCGCGCGGCGGTGTTGCCGCGGAAGAAGCAGCGGTCGAAGGTGGCGCTGACGCTCGTCGCCATGTCGAAGGCGCCGCCGAAGCTGCCGCCGACGTTGTCGAGGAACTGGCAGTCGAGGAAGGTGGGGCTGGACGAGTTGATGTAGCCGGCGCCGCCGCCGAAGGTGCAGCGGTTGGCGCGGAAGATGCAGTTGCGCACGGTGGGAGAGCTGCCGGAGAGGCACAGGATGCCGCCGCCGCGGTCGTTGTTGGCCGTCGAGTTGGCGTTGCCGCCCGTGATGGTGAAGCCGTCGATGATCGCCGTGGCGTTCTGGCTCGCGCCGTTCAGGACGTGGTAGCTGTTGTCGGTGAAGATGTTGCCGGCGTCGTTGCCGGCGAGGTCGCCCGTGATGATCGTCGGGTTGGCGACGAAGTCGCGCTGCGCGAGCGTCGTCTCGGTGCCGGCGAAGCCGCCATAGATGGCGACGCCGTTCTTCAAGTTGATCGAGAGGGTGCGCGTGGCGGTGGCGGTGGGACGGTAGGTGCCGGCCTTGACCCAGATCTCGTCGCCGGCGACGGCGGCCGTCACGGCCGTCGGGATGGCGTCGACGCCGCGGTAGGCGTTGGCCCAGCTGGAACCGTCGTTGGCGCCGGTCGCGAGGCTGGCGTCGACATGGCGGATGCCGGCGAACGCGGACGAGGAGAGGAGCAGCAAGGAAAGCAGGCCGAAGGACCGGGTCGGATGCATGGTGGGGCTCGAGGGTGGGCGGCCGCGCGCGTCCATGGCGCGCTTGGCGACCGTACAAGAGTAGGGGAAGAGCCCGATGCGCGCTTGGATTTCCGGCCCCCGGCGCTTGCGCGCCGCGGCTTGGGCGTGGAAAGGACTTCCGACCGCGGCGGCTCGCGCGCTCAGCGGCCGGTGAACTGGATCTGGCCCTGCGGCAGCAAGTAGACGATCAGCATCGTGCCGCCCGAGACGGTCGGCACGTGGCCCGAGCCGGGCGGCATGACCACCCAACCCTCCGGCTGGCCGTCGAAGCGCGGATCGCCGTCGAGCGCGATGCACCAGTTGGCCTCGCCCAAGGGATGCACATGGTGCGGTCCGGGTCCATCCATGTGGACCGTGTCGATCGAGAAGTGGCGCGTCGCCTCGATCGCCTTGGCGACCCGCGAGTAGCGCACTGGTGGCGCGCCCTTGTCGCAGATCTTGCCGTCGGCGAGCAGCGCCTTGAGCTCCGCGCTGATGCGCCGGCCCGCCTGGCTCCTCGGATCGAGTCGCGCGGAGAGGGTCGCCACCGCGGTGGAGGGGTCCGAGAGATCGACGCCTTCGGCGGCGGCGAGCAGGGGTTGGAAGGTCTCGAGCATGGCGCCTGCAGTCTAGCGCTTCAGCGCCACACGGGCTGCAGCATGCGCAGCTCCGCGCGCTCGAAAGGCTGCTCTTCGGGAGCCAGCGTGCGTCGTTCGACCACTGCGCCGCCCTGCGCCACGAGCAGCTTCCAGCTGTCGGGCAGCCGCGCCATGGCTGGTTCGTCCTCGCGCGCGAACCAAGCGCCGTACCACG
The DNA here is from genome assembly GCA_041157565.1 of Planctomycetota bacterium. GTDB lineage: Bacteria > Planctomycetota > UBA1135 > UBA1135 > SXXH01. The sequence continues at coordinate 2,636 of JBEBCR010000469.1, forward strand.
TCGGCTTCAGCGGCGCGAAGTACTCGGCCTCGACCCGCAGGTCGTGGCCCGGCGAGCCGCGCTGGCGGGCGCTGGGAGCCTGAAGCACGCTCGGGCTGACGAGTCCGTGCTGGTCGTGGACGACGAGGCGCGAGGCCCAGCCCGTCGCGCCGATGGCGCCCAGCACGATCGAGTCCCCGGGCTGCGCGCGCTTGCCCAGCGCCTCGCCCAGCGCCAACCACTCCGCGGCGCGCGCGCGCATTCCGCGCCACATGGCGAGCTCGCCGCGCGCCTCCGCCTCGTTCCAGCGGAAGTGCAGAGCCTGGCGCAGGCGCGCGGGCGCCAGCTCGACTCCCATGGACGGCAGGAGTGAAAGCGCCGCCAATCCCAGCGCGAGCCAGGCGCCGCGCAACGCCAGCGCGCCGGCCGACAGCGCGAGGAAGCCCGCGGCCGGAACGAGGAAGCGTCCGTACGCCATGAAGTCGCCGCCGACGAGCACGCTCCAACCAAGGAGGGACGCGAGCACCAGCGCCCCCGCCGTCGCGGCGCGCCGAGAGCCGGCTGGCGCCACCAGCGGCGCCAGCAGCAGGGCCAGCAGCGCCGGCATCGCCGCCAGCATCGAGCCCGCGTAGCGCACCCCGCGCTCGAAGCGCCACGCCTCGAAGCCGGTCTTCGCCTTGGCGGTGTGCGGCCACCACGCGTCGTGCGCCAAGTGGCGCGCGAGCAGGCACGCCAGCCAAGCCGCCAGCGCGATGGCGGCGCACTGCAGCACCGGCACCAGCAATCGGCGCTCGAGCAGCAGGACGAAGAGCAGCGCCAATCCCGTGGCGACGAAGCCGTCGGCGCGCAGGGCGATGGTGGCGGCGGCGGCGAGCATGGACGCGACGAGCGCCGGTCGCCGCGGGTCGAGGAGGAGCCGCTCGGCGCACAGGAACGCGCAGGCCGCGCACGCCATCGTCTCCAGGCCGCTGGTGGCCCACACGGCCGCCATGGGCAAGCTCGCCAGCAGGGCGCCGCTCGCCAGCGCCTGCCATGGCGACAAGCCCAGCCGTCGCGCGGCGAGGCGCGTCGAGGCGAAGCACAGCCACGCGCCCGCGGCGAGCGAGGTGAGGAGCGCCGGCCGCTCCGGATCG
>JBEBCR010000470.1:0-10484 GCA_041157565.1 Planctomycetota bacterium
GACGCAGTCGGCGCGCGTGTTCGCGATCCACTCGAACTTCAGGCCGCGGCGCAGGATCTCGTCGCACATCTCGTGGATGCGCTTGCGGCGCAGCGTGAGGATCTCGTCGACGAAGAGCACCACGCCGGGGTTGTACGTCTTCACCACGTGCTCGAGCTCGTCGACGATCAGCTGCGTCGAGCGGACGCGGAAGCCGCGACCGGTGAGCTCCTTCTGGCAGAAGATGCACTTGAACGGGCAGCCGCGCGTGGTGAACACGTAGGCCAGGCGCTCGGGATTCAGGCTGAAGTAGCGGTCCATCGGCAGCAGGTGGCGCGCCGGGATGGGCAGCTCGTCGAGCTTCTTGATCAGCGGCGGGGCCGCGTTGTCGATCACCAGCTGCTTCTCGCGCATCGCGGCGAGGCCGGGGATCTCGGCCAGGCCCTTCCAGTCGTCGGAGTCGACATGGCGCACGAAGCGCGGCAGCGTCTCCTCGGCCTCGCCCTTGAGCACGAAGTCGAAGTGCCCCGAATCGAGGAAGATGCCCTGGTCGACGGACGCGTGCGGCCCGCCCATGATCGTGATCTTGCCGCGGCTCTTGGCGTACTTGGCCCAGGCGATGGCGCGCCGGATGTTCGGCGTCAGCGCGTCGAAGCCGATGATGTCGTTGCGCTCGATCGCCTCCTTCATGTAGGCGTCGTTGACGATGCGCTCGTCGCACAACTCGATCGGCAGCTTCTCCTTCTCCATGCACGCGCCGAGGTACGTGATGCCGAGGATCATCGACAGCGGATCCTCCTGCACGTGGGGCTTGACGTAGGTGAGGAGCGTCTTGCGCATGGAGCGGTGCCTGGGTGTGGGAGAAGAGGGCGGCGTCGAAGCGGTGCAGGAACCCCGCCCTTACTTGTCGGACAGGAACTCTAACCCGCCCTAGAGGTTTTCGCAAAGTGCCCTGCGGCATGGCTTTGCGTCGGCCTTTCGGTCGCCTGATCCAGCCTTCATGTATCGGCCAAACGCGGTCCCGACCTGAGTCGCTGCGTTCACTGGGCGGAGGCTCTGGAACAGGCCGAGGCGTATTCCTCGAGGTACTCCCCCGCCATGCGCGGCAGGAGGAACCGCTCCTCCAACCGCGCGCGCCCCGCGGCGCCCATCCGTCCCCTCAGGACGGGATCTTCGAGCAGGACCGCCAGCGCCTCGGCGAAGGACTCGAGCTGGAAGGGGTTGCGCACGAACCCGGTGACCCCGTCGACGACCACCTCGGGCGAGCCGCCGAAGACCGTGGCAACGACCGGCTTGCCATGCTCCATGGCCTCGAGGTTGACCATGCCGAAGGTGTCGAAGCAGATCGACGGGGTGACGAACACGTCGACCGCCGACAACGCCGCCTGCAGCTCGTCGCCCTCGAGCCACCCCGTGGGCACGACGAGCCCGTCGACGCCGAGTTCGCGCGCCAGCGGCTGGAACTCGCGCTCGTAGACCTCGCGCCTGCCCATGACCAGGAGGCGCAAGTCGGCGAAGCGCGGCGCCAGGATGCGCAGCATGCGCAGGAGCTGCTTGACGCCCTTCTGCTCGTGCAGCCGTCCGCCGATGGCCACCAGCCGGCGGCCTTCGACGCCGAACTTCGCCCGCAGCGCGCGCACCGCCTCGGGACCGGGCGCGCCGGGACGCGGCTCGAGCGCGTTGTGCACGACGCGGTCGACGCGCAGCCCGTTCTCGCGCAGGGCGCGCCCGAGTTCCTCGCTGACGACGGTGGTGCGGTGCACGTCGCGCTCGAGGACGCGGCGGATGGCGGAGTTGCGGAACGGATTCCAGCGCAGGCGCTGGCAAGGGAGGCACTTCGAAGGCCGCGCCTGGTAGTCGCGCAGCTCGCCGCCACGCGCTTCCCCGCCATGGAAGCAGGTCAGCTTCTGGTGGCAGAAGGTCATGACGTCGTGCGACGTGTGGACCACGCCGGCTCCGCTCCTCCTCGAGGCGCCGAGCGTGGCGTAGGACAAGTGCTGGTGCACGAGGTGGGCGTGGACCACGTCGGGGCGCTCTTCCTGCAGGACGCGCGCGTACGCGCCGCGCGTGCGCGGATTGTCGAGGCTGGTCCACGCGCGCCAGCGCGGGTTGTAGTCGCTGTGGAGGCGATGCACATGGAGTCCGCGCACCTCGGCGCGTCCGGCCGCGGCCGGATCCTGCACCGCCGTGGCGAGCGCGGTGTGGTGGCCGAGGCTCCTGTAGTGCGCCGCCAACTGGTGCACGAGGCGCACCGAAGATCCGATGCGCTCGTCCTCCAGGTCGTTCAGGAACAGGATCCGCATGGAGTGGGCGTCAGGCCGGGCGCGGCGCGGGAGCCTCGTCGAACGACTCGCGCGTCCTCAGCACCCAGAAGATGTAGCACAGGTGCACCAGCACCCAGCTCTGGTACAGCGAGATCCCCCACGCCATGCCGGTGTAGGGAATCAGCTTCACGAACACCACGTTGAGCGGGATGGTGATGGCCGCGCCGAGCGCGGTCAGCCACAGCCACGCCTTGACGCGGTTGGTGGCGATGTAGAACGCCTCGTTCGCCGTGGCGAAGGTGAAGGGCACCGCGCCGGCGCACAGGACGAGGTAGTAGGCGGCCACCGGCCGCGCGTAGTCGGCCGGGAACAACCAGCGCACCAGGGGCTCGATGAAGGGGATGCCGACGAGGATGGCGCCGCCCAGCGCGAGGCCGGAGCCGAGCGACACCCGCGTGTACAGCCGGCGGAAGCCGGCCCAGTCGCGCTTGCCCGACAAGCCGCCCAGCGCCGGCAAGGCGGTGCGCGAGACGCCCTGCATCAGCATCAGCGGGATGGTCAGGATGCGCTGGGCGATGTGGAAGTAGCTGGTGTACTCCGGTCCGACGAAGCGCGAGATGACGAGGCGCGGGAAGACGGTCAGGAACAGCGAGGTGCCGTTCTTCAAGAGGCCCACGCGCAAGCCCAGCCGCAAGCCTTGGCGCATGGGCACGTCGCGCATGCGCCGGACGATCTCGCGCGCGCCTGGCAGGGGCGGTCCTCCGTCGACGCGCGCCTGGCGCCACAGCTCGATCGCCAGCGCCGAGCCGAACAAGGCGGCCAGCACCGTGCCGACGACGGCGCCGAGCCCGTCGCCCGTGATCAGCGTGCCGAGCACGACGAGGAACAGGCGCACGACCTCGTCGGCGTTCTCCAGCTGGGCCAGCGCGCGCATGCGGCGCGTGCCCTGGAAGGCGGTGAAGGCCACGGCGCGCGGCAGGTCGAAGATGGGCTCGAGGCACAGGATCAGCGCCCACCAGCCGACCTCTTCCGATCCGAACCAGCGCTCGCCGATCCAGGGCAGGACGAACCAGCCGACGGCGAAGATGGCGAGTCCGAACAACAGGATCGACTTGGCCACGAAGGCCACCCAACCGGCGGTCTTCTCCGCGTTGTCGCGCGCGGCGGCGGCGGCGATCTGCGCCACCGTGGCCGGCACGACGCCGGTGTTGACGAGGAAGTGCAGCCCGCCCTGCAGCGCGATGGCGGTGACGAGCAACCCCTGGCCCTCGGCGCCGAGCAGGTAGGCGACCAGCACCGTCGAGACCATCTGCGACAGCTGGTTCACCACCCCGGCGACCTGCAGCGTCGCCGTGTCGCGCACGAAGCGCGAGCGCACGAACTCCGCGATGCGCCCCCTCACGAGCGCCTCCGACGCTCGAGCGCTCGCGCGTACAATGCGGCGACGCGCTCGGCGTTGTCGCGCCAGCTCGAAGCTTCCGCGTGCCTCCGCGCGGCCGCGCCGAGGCGTCGGCGCAGCTCTTCGTCGTCGACGAGGCGCGCCAGCGCCGCGCGCGTCGCTTCGACCGTGGGCTCGACGAGCAGGCCAGTCCGCCCATCGAGGATCGCGTCCTCGGCGCCGCAGTCGCGCGTGCCGATGCTCGGGATGCCGCAGGCGGAGGCTTCGAGGTAGACGATGCCGAAGCCCTCGAAGCCGCCATCCTTGGCCGTGACCGGCGTGTGCAGGAAGAGCAGCGCGCGCTGCAGCAGGTCGACCTTCTCGTCCTCGGAGACGTTGCCGAGGAAGTGCACGCGCTCCCGCAAGCCCGCCGCCTCGACCTGCCGCAGGAGGCCGAGGTGGTACTCGTCGCGCACGCAGTTGCCGACGATGTAGTGGGAGAGCGCCGGCCGGTCCTTGGCGATGGCGAGGAACGCGGGCAAGCCGAGGTGGTGGCCCTTGCGCTCCTTCACCTCGGCGATCGTCAGCGTGTACGCACGTCCATGCCACGGGCGCGGCCCGAGCTCGCGGCGCGCCGCGTAGTGCTCGGCGCGCACGGCGTTGCCGACGACCACCACGCGCTCGGGCTCCAAGGTCCCCCGCGGCAGTCGCGCCTCGACCTGGCGGCGCGTGTAGTTCGATACGCACACGAGGCCGTCGAGCCGCGCGAAGGTGTCGACGGCGCGCGCGCGGTGGCGCCGCTGGTCCAGCGGCGCGACGCTGTAGGTGCCATGCGCCGTGGCGATGCACGGCCTCCCCGCCAGGCGCGCGGCCTGCGCCGCCAACCACGAGTGCGGGAAGTCCTTCGTGGCGTGCACGAGGTCGACCTCGCGTGCCGCCCACGCCGCCTGCGGCAGCGACCAGGCCGTCGACGCCCAGAAGCGCGCCGGGCTCATGTAGAGGTAGTAGTCGGGCGGCAGCGCCACCTTCCACGGCCAGCTCGCCTTCAGGCTCGGCGAGTTGGGCCGATGCTTCCTCGCCAGCAGGAAGCGCGGTTCGAACCCCGGCACGCGCTCCTCGAGCGCCGCCACCAGCCGCGTCGTGTAGCGGCCGATGCCGTCCAGGTCGGACAGGCTGTCGGTGAGGAACAGGACCCGCATGGGTGTTCGGCGCGTGGAGCATAGCCCTTCCGCGCCCGCGAAGGGACAGCATCGGACGGCGATGGGGTGCGACCTTTGCCGGCGCGACGAGGCCGGAACTTCCTTCCGTGCTAGCTTCGGCGTCCATGGCTCGCGCGCAGGAGGTACCCGACGGATCCGCCCAACCCCGATCGTCGGGGACGGCCGGTTGGACGGCGCCGGAGGCGCGTGGCGCGTTCGGCGGCTTCATCGGGCCGAAGAACCTGCTCGAGCTCGTGCGCACCAGCGCGCCTTGGCTCTTCGACGGCGCCCATCCCGCCCATGGACCGGACCTGGTGCCCGTCGCGGGACGCCTCGTGGATGCATCAGGCGAGGCGCGCGGCTGGTGGCGCATCCTGCTCTCGGAGTCCGCCCATCCCGGAGCGACCCGCGAACCCGCGCCCGGGGAGGTCGCCGACTACTTCGCCTTGTGCTGCGCGGCCCACTTCGCCTCGGCCGCGACCTTCGTGCCCACCGACGTGGACGCCAAGATCCGCCACGCGCTGTGGCTCGACCAGGCGGACGGCGCGGAGCTCGAGCGCATGCTGGACTTCGCGCTGCGCCTGGGCGAGTGGGACGTGTCCCCCGTCAGCGCGCGGCTCGTGCGCCACGCCGACCATGCCCCCGTCAGCGGGCACGATGGCGAGCGCTTGTCGGTGCTGGGCGGCGCGCTGATCGGCGCCTGCGCGCGCGGCATGCAGGCGCGAGCCAAGGAGCTCCACGCGGCGCTGGAGGCCGAGCTCGACCGCGAGGCGCGCGCCTTCCTCGCCGCCATCCGCGCCAAGGACGCGGAGCTGGTGGCGCTGCGGCTCGCCGGCGCCTTGACGCACAATGCCGGCGACGTCGGGCAGAGCCTCGGCACCAAGCACGCCGCCGTCGTGCCCGAGGAGTGGCGCGTCGGGCTGCTCGACCTGGCCCGCGAGCGGCACGAGCGCCATGGCGGCGCCTTCGCGCTGGCCGCGGAGCTGTACCGGCGGATCCTCGCGCCGGAGGGCCACCGCAACTACCCGCTGCGCGAGACCAAGTGCTTGCGCAAGCACCCGAGCCTGCTCTATCCGGTGCCGCCGCTCGTCGACGACTGGGGCGCGTCGATCGCCACGACGCCCGTGCTCGCGACCGCCGAGCGCGCCGCCGTCGTCGCGGCGCTGGTCGACGGCTTGCGCCGCGTGCCGGGGCAGTCGGCCTACCAGCGCGCGCTGGCCGGATTCTCCTCCGCCACGCCGGGCGGCTTGTGGTCGCGCGAGCTGCAGCAGCACTTCGGCACGCGCACCAAAAAGGACCTCGAGGCGCACGAGCTGCGCAAGGCCGTCGAGACTCCGCGGGCCGGCTTCGAGGCCTCGCTCAGGAAGCGCGTGCGCGCGGTGCTGTCCGCCTGAGCTCCGCGCCGCGGCCTTGAGGCGCGGGCGCGCATGTGCCAGCGTGGCGCCCGATGTCCGCGCCTCCCTGGGTGTCGCTCGCCGTGTTCGCGTTCGTGTACCTCGCCATGGCGCTTGGTCGCGTCCCCGCCTTGCGCCTCGACCGCACGGGGGCGGCGCTGCTGGGCGCGCTCGCGTGCGTGGCGTTGGGCCTGGTGGATGCCGGCGAGGCGTGGGCCGCGGTCGACGTCCCGACCATCGCGCTGCTCTTCGCCATGATGGTCTTGTCGGCGCAGCTCCACGCCGCCGGCGCGTTCGCGCGACTCGCCTTCCGCCTCGACGCCGCGCGCATCGGAGCGGGGCGGCTCTTGTTGTTCGTGGTGCTGGTCGGCGGCGGCTTGTCCGCCGTGCTGACCAACGACGTCGTCTGCCTCGCGCTGGCGCCGTTGGTGGCCGAGGTCGCCGCGCGCCGCGGGTTGCATCCGCTGCCGCACCTCGTGGCCCTGGCGGCGGCCGCCAACGTGGGCGGTGCGCTGACCTTGATCGGCAACCCCCAGAACATCCTCATCGGCCAATCGCTGCGACTGGACTTCGCCGAGCACCTCGCCTTGGCGGCGGTGCCGACGGCGCTTGGACTCGCCATCGTGTGGTTGGTCGTGTGGTGGTCGTGGCGCGGACGCTTCGAGGACGGCGGGGCGCGCGACGCGAACGCGCCGGACGCGCCGCCCTACGACGCGTGGCAGGCGTGGAAGGGCGCGTCGCTCGTCGGCGCCATCATGTTCCTGTTCCTGCTCGGAGACTGGCCGCGCGAGGCTGTCGCGTTGGGAGCGGCCGCGCTGGTCCTGTGCTCGCGCCGCATCCGCGGGGCGGACTTCCTGGCGCGCGTCGATTGGCCGCTGCTCGTCTTGTTCATGGGCTTGTTCGTCGTTCACGCCGCCTTCGCCCGGGGCGGTTGGATGCGCGAGTTGTCGATCTGGCTGGCCCGCTCGGGCGTCGACCTGTCGCGTGGCGACACGCTCTATTGGGCCAGCGTCCCGCTCTCGAACCTCGTCTCCAACGTTCCGGCGACCATGCTGCTCTTGGAAGGCGGGGTGCCCAAGGAGCTCGGTTCGCACCTCGCGCTGGCGTCCACGCTCGCCGGCAACCTGCTCCTCGTGGGCTCGATCGCCAACCTGATCGTGGCCGAGGAGGCGCGGCGACGCGGCATCGCCTTCGGCTGGCGCGAACACGCCAAGGCGGGAGTGCCCATCGGACTCGCCACGCTGCTGGTCGCCTGGCTGTGGCTTCGGGCGATCGCCTGAGCGCGGCGGAGACGCGCCAAGGCGACACCTAGGCCGAGTGGCGCGCGATCCCCGTGCGCGGTCCCGACAGCTCGACCGACAAGCCGCGCGGCAGCAGGCGCTCGAAGCGCAACTCGAGACCATGCTGGTCGGCCATGTCGCGCACGATGGCGAGTCCCAATCCGCGGCCGTCGGGATGCCGCGCGCGCGCCGCGTCCCCGCGCCAACTGCGCTGCGAAAGGCGTTGCAACTCCGCTTCGGCGACGCCCGGCCCGTCGTCCAGCACGCGCAGGCGGAAGCGCTCGGCCCCGTCCTCCTCGAGCACGATGGCCACCTGCACGCCGTCCTCGCCGTGCCGCACGGCGTTGTGCACGAGGTTGTTCAAGGCCTGCTCCCACGCGGTCGGATCGCCCTCGACGTCCAGGCGATCCTCCGGCACCCCGCACTCGATGCGGCCTCCGCGCACGGAGGCGACGAGCCGCTGGCGCTGCGCCACCTTCTCGACCAGCGCGCCCAGGTCGATGGTCGTGCGCACCGCCCGCCCGACCCCGGCGTCCAGCGCGGCGGATGCGCCGAGGTTCTGCACCAGCGCGGCGAGGTAGTGCACTTCCTCCAAGGCCGCGCGCACGCGCTCCGGATCGGCGGGACGGCCGAGGCGCACCTGCTCCTCCAACGCGGCGAGCTGCATCTGCAGCACGGTCAGCGGCAACCCCGTGTCGTGCGTGGCGTCCTCGACGAAGCGGCGCAGGGCCGTCTCGCGCCGCGCCGCCTCGCGCATCTGCTCGCGCACGCGCGTCGACACGGCGTCGAAGGTCCAGGCGAGCTCGTCGAGCTCGTCGCCGCGTCCGCGCGGCGCGGCCCCCACCAGGCCGGCGACCGAGGCGGCCTCGCCGGGCGACTCGGCCGCTTGCATGGCGACTTGGAGGCGCCGCACGCGCCGCACCAGCGGCCCGGCGGCCAGCACCGCCGCCAGCACGAGCACCACGCCGAGGAAGAGAGCCGTGCCCAGCGTCTCGACGCCGCCGAACGGACCGAACGCGCGCTCGTCGGCGCGGCGCACCTGCACGAACGCGGCTGGCCCCTCGCTCCACGGCATCCGCACGAGCACGCAGCGCCACGGGATGCCGAGGTACGACTCGCGCCACGCGTGCGTCCCCGCGCCGCTCGAGCAAAGCTCCAGCGCGTCCGCCCGAAGGCGCGGGGCATCGGGGTTGGAAGACGCGCCCTTGGCCGAGTAGGCCCACAGCATCGGACGCTCGCGCACCAAGGCCAGCGGTGGATCCTGCGCTGGACGCGAGTGGTACTCGTCGACCAGCAGCCGTTCGAAGGTGCCAGGGGGCGGCAGCCCCGGTCCAGCGGGCCGCCACAGGCGCGCGGGCGGCTCCTGGAACAGGTGCGGCCCGGCCTCCGCCTGCTCGCGACCGCCAGCCTCCATGCGCGCCCGCGCGAAGTCGACGAGCGATGCGTCCAGCGCGGCCACGCGGCGGCGCTCCATCCACAACGCCGACGTAGCCGCGGTGGGCAGGAAGACGGCCACCAGCAAGAGGAACAGGCGCGCCAGCAGGCGCGGCCTGGCTCGATGTGCCGGGTCAGAAGATGCGGGCATCGCCTGGGACGCCCGCCGGGGGCGTCGCGGGCACCTCGAAACGGTACCCGACCCCCCAAACGGTCGCAATCCAGGCGCCGCACGGCCCGAGCTTCTTGCGCAGGCGCGAGACATGCACGTCGAGCGTCCGCTCGTTGCCCTCGCGCTCCGGATCGAGCACGTGCTGGACCATCCAGCCGCGCGCGATGGCCGCGCCCTCGCGTCGCACCATGGCGTGCAGCAGGTCGAATTCGACCCGCGTCAAATCTACTTGACGCCCGTCCACGGTCACGGCGCGGGTCGCCCCATCGAGGCGCAGCGGGCCGTGCTGGTGCTGCTCCGAGCGTTCCAGCGTCGGACGGCGCAGGCGCGCCAGGATGCGCGCCTTCAATTCGTCCGGCCAGAAGGGCTTCGTCAGGTAGTCGTCTGCGCCCAGCTCCAGCGCGCGCACCTTGACGCCGGCATCCTGCTTGGCGGACAGCACGATGACCGGGGCGTCGGACTTGGCCCGCCAAGCCTTGAGGATGTCCAGCCCGGAAGCGCCGGCGAGCATCAGGTCGAGGACCAGCAGATCCTCGCCGGCGGGCTCCATGCCGAGGGCGGCGTGACCGTCAGCGAGCCATTCAACCTCGAACCCCTCCTGCCGCAAGGAGATCACGATTTCACGAGCGATCTTGGGGTCGTCCTCTACGAGGCGGAGACGCTTTGACATTGTCCCTACATGCAGCTGGACCCATACCCTCCCCGGTGGGCAAGCGGGAGACAGCCGAGCTGTCGCCATATAACTACCTTCGGACGGGGTGGTGACGCTCCATTCTCAAATTACCCCCCCCCTTCGCTTAAGAAACGAAGGCCCGTGGCAATATGTCTGAAGCAAGCCTCAACTGAACTTGCCGCCCCGAACCTCTGGAGGGGCAAATCCGTTCTAACTGGAGGTCGGCGGACACGCGCGAGCGGGACCTTCTCGTATCGAGCCCCACGCACGACCCGGAAAGAACAACCCATCCATCCCACCAGCATCCACGCCGACCCCGCTCCCGCCCTTGGGCGCGACTAGGCTTGGGAAGCCGGTAGCACCACCGATCCATGCTCAACGCGCACATCCTCGCTGCCTTGTTCGTCGTCGGCGCCAGCGCCCATGCCCAGGGGCCCGGGGGCGGCGGACTGCCCAATGTCCCGCCCACGCCGCCCGGCAACCCGATCACCACCGCCAAGGCCAACCTCGGCAAGGTGCTGTTCTGGGACGAGCAGTTGTCCTCGAGCGACACGGTCGCCTGCGGCACCTGCCACTCGTCCACGGCCGGCGGCACGGATCCGCGGGCCGCGGCTGCTCATGCGCGCATCCCCGGGCTCGATGGCGTCCTGAACACGCCCGACGACATCGTCGGCACGCGCGGCGTGCCGCACCTCGACGCGACGCAGCAGC
>JBEBCR010000471.1:0-9366 GCA_041157565.1 Planctomycetota bacterium
GCCGACGGGAGCACCCCGTGAAGCCGCCGCGCGCGCGCCCGTGGCTCGCCGCCGCCGCGTCGGGCGTCCTGTTCGGCGCCGCCGCCTGCGCCGGCTGGCGCGCGGGGCTGCCCGTGGCCGAGAGCTATGCGTCCATCGGCGTCGAGATCTTCGACAACGAGTCGTACGAGCCCGACATCGAAAGCGCCGTGCACGCCGAGTTGACGCGGGCCGTGCGCGACATGTGCGACGTGCCGCTCGAGCCGCCCTCGCAGGCGCAGGTCGTCGTGCGCGGCCGGGTGGTCGACTACCGCTTCCGCGGCGGAGTGCGCTCGCGCGAGAACCAACTCCTCGAGACCGGACTTACCATCGTCGTCGAGGCCACCTTGATCGACCAGCGCACCCGCCGCCCCATCGGGCCGCCGGAGACGGCCAGCGGCTCGATCGGGTATCCGGTGCAGGAGACGGATGGGGAGCGCACGGCGCGCGATCGGGCGTTGCGGCACTTGTGCGACGAGTTGGTGTTGAGGCTGTTCGCGCCGCAGAGGGAGATCTGATTCCGATGCTGGTCCCCTTCGTTGTGCGGGATCGCCTGGGGGAATTCCCGATCGTGCGCCACGCGCGAGTCGCCCCGAGCGTCTAGCCGGAATGGTGCCGAGCGAGGCGCGGCGCGGGAGGGCCGCCACGGCCCTTCGACGGTTCCCCGTGCCCACGCGCACGGCTCTGGAGAGCCTTGCACGCGACGATGTAGGCGAGCCGAGCTCGCCACCCTCCATGCGCCTCGCGCCAGGCGTGCGCGCGTGTCGTGCCAAGGTTGCGTAAGCAGGCGGGTTCGGGGAGGCGGCCCCCCGCGCGCGATGCGCGCAGCCAGCCCGAGGCCCGCCGTCTTGGGCAAGGGCTCGACGAGCGCCAAGACGACGAAGACCGTTCTGGCGTGGCGGGAGGCCATGGAGGTCGCGCACAGCGAGCGGGACCAGCATCCCGGAGGTCGAAAACCCCTCATCCCCCCCTTTTTTTCACCCCCGCCCCCGTCGAACGCACCCCTCCGAGTCTTATTCTCATCCGGCTACGCGGCACCCCGCGCCATCGCGCCCTCGAGGGTCCCCGGACCCGGGCCGCCAAGGATGGGTGAGGAGTCCGCCGCGTTCAGCCGATACTCGACACCATGGCCGAGACCAAGAAGCCCGCCGACGACAAGAACAAGAAGTCCCGCTCCTTCGGGTCCTTCGCCATCTTCCTGCTGGTGCTCTTGGCCGTCATGCTCATGTGGGGCGGCCAGCGGTTCCAGCCGCGCAAGGAGCTGACGCAGGACCAGTACGAGCACCTGCTCTACACCGGCCAGGTCGATTCGCAGGAGTTCCGCGGTTCGAACGTGATCGAGGGCAAGCTCGCCAATGGCGAGCTCTTCAGCGCCAGCTTCGCCAACCTCGCCACCGTCGAGGCCGAGTTCCGCGCCATGAAGGCCTCGAAGGGCTCGCGCCCGGTCGAGGAGGCGGGCTTCCGCCAGGCGCTCGAGGGCGGCTGGTACGAGGTCCTCGCGGCGCGCCACCTGGTCGCGACCGAGGAGCTGGTCGAGGAGACCAAGGCCAGCGCGCCCAAGGAAGGCGAGCCGGCGCGCACCACGACCACGCGGCCCGTGTCGCGCGAGACATTGCTGGTGCAGGTCGCCGCCCGTCCCAAGGCCAGCTGGACCACGGCGGGCGACGCGCCCTTCCCGCTGCCCGACGCCTCGGGCTCGTTCTGGGTCGAACTGCAGAAGGACACCGACCTGGCGCAGGTGCTCGGACTGCTGCGCGCGCGCGGCGTCGCCGTCGAGACGCGCAACTTCGACATCACGGCCAACAAGGGCTCGACCTGGAAGGAGTCGAGCTCGCTGCTCGCCAACGTGCTCCTGATCTGGGGTCCGTGGATCCTGATCTTCGTCGTCTTCCTGTACTTCATGCGCCAGATGCGCAACCAGGGCGGCGCCGGCGGCGTGATGAACTTCGGGCGCTCGCGCGCGCAGCTCTACAACAAGGAGAGCAACACCAACGTCACCTTCGACGACGTGGCGGGCGCGGACGAGGCCAAGGACGAGGTCAAGGAGATCGTCGAGTTCCTCAAGAATCCGGGGCGCTTCACGCGCATCGGCGGACGCATCCCGCGCGGCGTGCTGCTCGTCGGCCAGCCAGGCTGCGGCAAGACGCTGCTCGCCAAGGCGATCGCCGGCGAGGCCGAGGTGCCGTTCTTCTCGATCAGCGGCTCGGACTTCGTCGAGATGTTCGTGGGCGTCGGCGCCAGCCGCGTGCGCGACCTGTTCAAGCAGGCGCGCGAGAGCAGCCCGTGCATCATCTTCCTCGACGAGATCGACGCGGTCGGCCGCCGCCGCGGCTCGGGCATGGGCGGCGGACACGACGAGCGCGAGCAGACGCTCAACGCCATCCTCGTCGAGATGGACGGCTTCGGCACGGACGAGGGCATCATCGTCATCGCCGCCACGAACCGCCCCGACGTGCTGGACCCGGCGCTGCTGCGCCCCGGCCGCTTCGACCGCGAGGTGACGATCGAGCTGCCCGACCTCAAGGGCCGCGAGCAGATCCTCAAGGTGCACTTGAAGAAGGTCAAGGTGGGCGGCGACGTCGACGTGCCGACCCTGGCGCGCTCCACGCCCGGCTACTCCGGCGCGGACCTCGCCGCCATCATCAACGAGGCGGCCATCATGGCGGCCTTGCAGAAGAAGGACGAGGTCTCCATGGAGCACCTCGAGGAGGCGCGCGACAAGGTGCGCTACGGCCGCCAGAAGAAGTCGCGCAACATCGAGGAGGTCGACCGCAAGATCACGGCGGTGCACGAGGCCGGCCACGCGGTGGTGGCGGCGGTCATCCCCGAGGTCGACGATCCGCACAAGGTGACGATCGTGCCGCGCGGCCGCGCGCTGGGATCGACCATGGTGCTCCCCGAGAAGGAGAGCTACCACATGCAGAAGAAGAAGATGCTCGGGACGCTCGCCGTGCTCTTCGGCGGACGCGTGGCGGAGGAGCTGTACTGCGGCGACATCTCCGCCGGCGCCTCGGACGACATCCGCCGCGCCACCGAGATGGCGCGCGTGATGGTCACCGAGCTCGGCATGAGCGAGAAGATCGGGCCGATCAACTACGCCGAGCGCCAGGGCAGCGAGTTCCTGGGCACGGAACTGATGAGCGCCAAGTGGCACTCGGAGGACACCGCGCGCGAGATCGACACCGAGATCCAGCGCCTGCTGCGCGAGGCCTACGAGCAGGCCAAGGCGATCCTCGTCGAGCAGAAGGAGACGATCGAGCGCATCACGCAGACCCTGCTGCGCTACGAGACGATCAGCGGCGACGAGATCAAGCGGCTGATCGCCGGCGAGGAGGTCGTGCGCGCCGAGCCGCCGTCCACGCCGACTCCTCCGCCGCCGCCGCTGCGCCCGCGGGGCGAGGCCGGTCGCGCCGAGCCCGGGCCCGAAGGCCTCGGCAACGCGGGCTTGTCGCCGGCGTGACGACGACTCCGCCCCTCTTGTCGCGACGCGCGCGGGCCTTGCGTCCGCGCGCGCTCGCATCCGGCGATCCGCGGCGAGCGCTGGTCGCGTTCGACGCCGTGGCGGGCGCGGAGGCGCTCGAGCACCTCGCCGTCGACGGCCACGCCTGCCCGCCTCCCACGAGCGGCCTCGCGGCCTGGAGCGTGCCGCGCGACGTGCTGCGGCTGCGCGCCGCCAGCCATCCCGACCTCGAGTTGCTCGCCCTGTGCGACCAGCTGGCCTCCATGCCTGCGCCGCGTCCGCGCGTCGTCGGCGTGCTCAACGCCACGCCGGACAGCTTCTCCGATGGCGGCGCCGCCACGGGCGAGCTGCTGGAGCGCGGCTTGGCGATGGTCGCGGCGGGCGCCGACTGGCTCGACATCGGCGGCGAGTCGACGCGCCCCGGCGCCGAAGCGGTGGAGCCGCGCGAGGAGATCGCGCGCGTCGTGCCGCTGGTGCGCGAACTGGCCCGCCGCGTCGACGCGACGCTGTCGATCGACACGCGCCACGCCGAGACCGCCATGGCCGCGCTGGAGGCGGGAGCGGTCGTCGTGAACGACGTGAGCGCCGGACTCGGCGATGGCGACATGCTCGCGGTCGTGGCGCACGCGGACGCCGGCTACGTCGCGATGCACATGCAAGGCGAACCGCGCACGATGCAGGCGGCGCCGAGCTACGCCGAAGTGGTCGGCGACGTGCTCGAGTTCCTGCGCGCGCGCGCGGCCGCGGCCTGCGAGGCGGGCATCGATCCGGCGCGCCTGTGGATCGATCCGGGCATCGGCTTCGGCAAGGCGCTCGAGCACAACCTCGAGCTCTTGGCGCGCCTCGGCGAGCTGCGCTCGCTGGGCCTGCCCGTGATGCTGGGCGCGTCGCGCAAGAGCTTCATCGCCAAGCTCGACGAGCGCGCCTCCGCCCCCGCCGACCGGCTGGGCGGCTCGCTCGCCGCCGCCGTGTTCGGCGTCCTCGGCGGAGTCGACCTCGTGCGCGTGCACGACGTCCCTTCCACGCGCCAAGCCGTCGCCGTCGCCCACGCCATCGCGCGCCGGCAGCGCCCTTGAGATCGAGCCGCGCGCCAGCGCGCGCGCGGCGCCGCGGCCGCGTCGGCCTTGATTCCGGCGCCGAAAGAGCGTTTCCTGTTCCGAGCATGGCGACGCGCATCTTCGGCACCGATGGCATCCGTGGACGGGCTGGCGAAGGCTGGCTCACCACGGGCGCGGCGACGAGCCTCGGGCTCGCGCTGGCCGACGTGCTCGGCGCCAAGGACGCGCACCCGCACGCGTTGCTCGGGCACGACGGCCGCAAGAGCGGGCCCGGCCTGGAGGCGGCCTTGGCGCGCGGCCTGCGCGCCGGCGGCTTCGAGGTCACGACCTGCGGCCTGATCACCACACCCGGCCTCGCGTGGCTCGTCAAGGACCGGCGCTACGCGCTCGGCGCCATGGTCAGCGCCTCGCACAACCCGGCAGAGGACAACGGCATCAAGGTCTTCGGCGCCTCGGGCGAGAAGCTCTCCGACGCGCTGGAGGAGGCGGTCGAGGCGCAGCTGCGCGCGCGCCCCTCGCTGGAGCTCGCCGGCGAGGCGCCGAGCCACGACCCGGCGCTCGAGGAACGCTACTTGTCGTTCCTCGTCGAGGTGGCCGGCAAGGGCCTCGCCCTGCACGGATTGAAGATCGTGCTCGACTGCGCCAACGGCGGCGCGAGCCGCGTCGCCCCGCGCGTCTTCTTCCGCCTCGGCGCGCAGGTCATCTCCATCGCCGCCGAGCCCGACGGCGAGAACATCAACCGCGAATGCGGCGCCACGCACCTCGCGCCGCTCTCGCGCGCGGTGCGCACCCACGGCGCGCACCTCGGCATCGCGCTCGACGGCGACGGCGACCGCTGCATGCTGGTCGACGAGCGCGGCGAGGTCGTCCACGGCGACGGGATCATGACCATCGTCGCGCGGGCGGCCGCGCAGGAGGGCGCCTGGACCGACAAGCGCATCGTCGCCACCGTCATGAGCAACCGCGGGTTGCACAAGGCGCTGCGCGACGTGGGCGTGGGCGTCGTGACGACCGACGTTGGCGATCGGCGCGTGGTCGAAGCGCTGCGCCGCGAGTCTCTGCCCTTGGGCGGCGAGCAGTCGGGCCACGTCGTCTTCGGCGCCGACCACGACCACATCGGCGACGGCATCTACACGGCGCTGCGCGTGCTGCGCATCCTCTCTCGCGCGCAGAGGCCGCTCTCCGAGCTCGCCGGCGCCTACCGCGCCTTCCCGCAGGTGCTGCTCAACGTGCCGGTGAAGAGCAAGCCGGCGCTCTCCGGCCTCGCGCGCACCATGGCCGCGCAGAAGAAGGTGGAGGCCGAGCTGGGCGAGGATGGACGCGTGCTGCTGCGCTACTCCGGCACCGAGTCCCTGGCGCGCGTCATGGTCGAAGGTCCCGACGAGGGCCTGATCCGCGCCCGCGCCCAGGAGCTGGCGGACACCTTGGCGGCCGAGATCGGGTCGTGAACGAGCCGCGGCGCGACCCGTCCGGCGCGCAGGCGGACCGATCGTCCCCCGCCGCGCCCCCCGCCATCGACGCGGCGCCTGTGGCGAGCTGGGAATGGGCGCCCGCGGGCGCCCCCTTCGCCGAGGAGGGCGCGCTCGCCTTGTGCATCGACGCCAGCGCCAGGCCCGCCTCGGCGGCGGCTTGGCGCGGCGGACGCCTCGTCGAGCTGGTCCTCTCCGACGACCGGCAGCACGCCTCGGACCTCCTGCCGGCGCTGCAGCGCCTGGTCGAGGAGCTCGGCGCGCGGCCACCCGACGCGCGACTCGTCGTCGTCGGCACCGGCCCGGGCAGCTACACCGGGTTGCGCGTGGCGATCGCCACCGCCCTGGGCCTGTGCCGCGCCTCGAACGCGCCGGCGCTGGGCATCCCCTCCGGCGAGGCGACCTGCCTCGAGCTGTGCGCCGACGGGGAGGCGTGCACGCTGGTCCTCGACGCGCGCTCGGGCGGCGCCACGTTGGCCACCTACCGGCGGCGCGGCGCGCTGGTCGAGGTCGTCCACGCCCCCGAATGGGTGCCGATCGGCGAGGCGGCGCGGCGCCTGCCTGCCGAAGGGATGCTGGTCGTCGACGCGACCGTGCCCGGGCTGTGCGGCCTGGACGAGGCGCAGCGCGCGCGCTGCCGCGCCATGCGTCCGCCGCGGGCGTCGAACCTCCTGCGCCTTGGACTCGCGCGGCGCGCGCAGGGCGCGCGCACCCCGCTCGAGGAGCTCGCGCCGCTCTACCTGCGCGAGTTCGAGCCGACGGCGCGCAAGCGCTGAGGTGCGCGGACTCCTTCCCGGCGGCGAACCGGCCCGCGACGCGGGCATGGAAGTGGCTCGCTCGCGAAGCTAGTTTCGCCGAAGTGAACGCACACCGGGTCTGGGCCGAGATCGATCTCGACGCCGTCACCAACAACCTCGCAGTCATCCGCCGCCGCGCCGGCCCGCCCACGCGCATCATGTTCGTGGTCAAGGCGGACGCCTACGGCCACGGGGCCGTGGCGCTGGCGCACCACGCGCTGCGCTGCGGCATCGCCGCGCTTGGAGTCGGCAGCAGCGCCGAGGCGCTGGAGCTGCGCGCCTCGGGCGTGCGCGCGCCGATCCTCGTCCTCGGCACGATCATCGACGACGAGATGGACGAGTGCCTGCGCAACGACGTGCACATGGCGCTGCACTCCTCCGACCGCCGCGCCAAGCTGCAGGAGCTGTCCCGCGCGCTGGGACTGCGCGCGAAGCTGCACCTCAACATCGACACGGGCATGGGACGCCTGGGCGTGCTGCCGCACCGCGCGCTCGAGCTCTTGCGCGAACTGCGCGCGAGCTCGCACCTCGAGCTCGCCGGCGTGATGACGCACGTCAGCTCGGCCGACGGCGCCAACTCGGCCAGCACGCACGAGCAGCAACGCCTCTTCGAAGGAGTGCTGCGCGGGGCGCGCGAGGAGCGCCTGCTGCAGGGCTGGATCCACATGGCGAACAGCGCCGCGCTGTTCACCGACCTGCGGCCGCGCTACGACACGGTGCGCCCGGGGATCAGCGCCTACGGCGTGATGCCGGCCCACATGCCCGGCAGCGACCTGCTGCGTCCGGCGATGTCGCTGCGCAGCCAGGTCGTCTTCCTCAAGGACATCCCGCAAGGCTACGCGGTGGGCTACGGCTCGACGTGGCGCGCCCCGCGCGCCACGCGCATCGCCACCCTGCCGGTGGGCTACAACGACGGCGTGCCGTGGCGCCTCGGCAACAAGGGCGAGGTGCTGGTGCGCGGCCGTCGCGCGCCCATCGTCGGCCGCGTGTCGATGGACTACACGACGGTCGACGTGGGCCACATCGGCGGCGTGCAGGTCGGCGACATGGTCACCCTGGTCGGACGCGACGGCGCCGAGGCCATCAGCGCCGAGGAGGTCGCGGAGCGGGCCGGCACCATCGCGTACGAGGTCACCTGCCACGTGGGCAAGCGCGTCAAGCGCGTCTACGTCGGGGGCGTCGACGTGGAGCTCGCGCCCGCGCCGCCGGGCGCCCTGCCGCGGCCCGCGGCGGCGCGCGCCGACGAGCTGCACGAGGCGCGCTGAGCGCCGCGCGCGACGCTCGGGTCCGCGGCGACTGCCAAGCGCGCGGCGGAAGTGCTACCTTCGCGCGAGCATGCACGCGACCGAGCTGGAACCGCCGCGCCGCGCGCCCCTCCACGGGAGGGTGGGCGCGTGAACGCCCTGCGCGCATTCATGCGTGGCGCGCTGCGCTTCTCCGTGCGCGCGGGCTGGGTCGTCATCGCGCTGGCGACGGCGCTGAGCCTGTTCGAAGTGCTGGGCCTGTGGGCCTTCGTCGCGCGCAGTTGGCTCGCCGCCGAGCTTGGCCGGCCGCGCGAGGAGGTGGGCATCGACGTGCTGCGCCTGTCGTGGCTGCGACCGCGCCTCGAGATCGAAGGGCTGGTCGTCGGACCGCAAGGAGCCGCCATCCGCGTGGAGCGGGCCATGCTCGACTTTGACCTCGTGGGCCCCGACGCGCCGCGACTCGTGCGCGCGCGGGTCGAGGGCGGTGGATTCGAGGCCTCGCGGCAACTGCTGGCGGCGTGGCAGTCGCTGGAGCCCGTGCGCAGCGCGACCGAGGGCGCGGCGCTCGCCGACATCGACCTCGCCCCGGGGCTCCTGCCCGAGATCGAGATCTCGGACCTCGACGTCGGCCTGCGCTCCGAGACGCTCGGCCGGGTGCCGCTGGGCAAGCTGCACCTCCTGCTGTCGTCCGACGCCGAAGGCCGGCCGGTCGCCTCGGGGCGCCTCGATCCCTCCGCGGTGCTCGGCGGCGGGCAGCGCGGCTCGGCCGTGCACCTGCGCGGCGTGCGCGCCAAGGACGGCGCGTTCGAGCTCCACGGCACGGCGCGCGAGCTGCGCCTGCGGGCGGAGGAGCTGCCCGACGCCAAGCTCTTCGGCGCCGTGCGCGAGGCCAACCCGCAGGTGAGCCTGGACCTCGACCTCGAGGCGCGCATCCCGCTGGCCGCGGGCGAGGAACCGCGCGCCAAGCTCGCGCTGCAGCTCGTCGGCGGGTCGCTCTCCCTGTTCGACGAGAAGGAGACGCTGCGCGACCTCGAGCTGCGGCTTGAGGCGCGGTGGCATCCCGGTTCCGCGCAGGACTGGCTCTCGCTGGACGCGCTCGACCTCGAGGCGCGCTACGCGGGCTCGACCAGCCTCGGCGCGGTGCGCGGCGGCGCGGTGTGCGGCGCGTCCGCCGGCGACCAGTTGGCCGCGTTGTGGGTCGCCTCCGACGAGATCCAGCTGGGCGCGCCGCTGAAGGCGCTCCTCGCCAAGGACGAGTTCGCGCTGCGCCAGTGGCACGCCTACGAGCCGCGCGGCGTCGGGGGGCTGCGGGCCGCCTGG
>JBEBCR010000472.1:0-6393 GCA_041157565.1 Planctomycetota bacterium
CACCGAGGTCGTGCTCGACGGCAACCATCCGCTTGCGGGTTGTTCGCTGCTGGTGGAGATCGAGCTCCTGGGCGTGCTGGGAGCCTGAAGCGAAGCCACGCAGGGACTCCGCCCCACGCTCCGGCCGAATCGCGCTATGCTGGAGGCGGCTTCGGGGCGCGACCGGCCGCATTCCATCCGCGTGCTCGCGCGCCCGGTGCTCGTCACCAGTTCGCCACGACGATTTCCCATGGTGCATCGCGTCTACGTGGGCAACCTGCCCTTCACCTGCTCCCCCGAGGACTTGAAGCAGATCTTCGCGGCGCACGGCCCGACCGGTTCGTCGATCGTGACCGACCGCGAAACGGGCCGCTCGCGGGGCTTCGGCTTCGTCGACTTCGCGTCGACCGAATCGATGCTGGTGGCGATCCAAGCCATGAACGGACACCTCGTCAACGGGCGGCCGTTGACCGTGTCCGAGGCGCGCGAGCGCCAACCCGGCGATCGACCGTCGAGCGGTGCGGGGACGGGCGGTCCGCGACGCTCCTTCGGCGCCCCCGTTCCCGGTTCGGCGCGCCCGGCCAGCGAGGTTCGACGCCCCGCCTCCGGCTCTTCGTTCGCGCCCGCGGGCGGCTCGGGACAGCCGCGTCCGCGCGCCGGCGAACGCAAGCCTCGGGAGCAGAGGGAGCGCGGCGACCGCTGGTCGGATGGAGGCGGCAAGCCGCGGCGCAAGCGCGACTTCGAGGACGACGGGGAAGAGGGCTTCTGAGCATGCGCGGAGCGTCAAGCAAACTTGACGCCCCGCCCGCCGGCTCCCTCAAGCGCGCAGGATGTCCGGCCGGCCCGCGAGCGTGGGCCAATGCGCCATGCGCGTCAGCACCTCGCCTCCGCCCAGGATCGCGTCCTCCGCCTTGGCGCCGGCGATCGAAGGATTCCAGCCGTAGCTCTGCCCGGCGACGATGGGCGTGGCGTCGCCCGGCGTGGCGACGCGATCGCGCGTGCGGTAGCCCATCGAGCCGCCCTGGTGGTGCAGGCGCCATTCGTCGGGGAAGCCGACCCGCGCGTAGGCGTCGACGCCGGCCTGGAGGGCCCCGCCGAGCGTGCCCCCCGGCCGCGTGGAGGCGTGCAGCGCGGCCTCCACCTCGAGCACGGCCCGATGGCGCCGAGCCAGCTCGGTATCGGGCTCGCCGACCGACAGGAGCCGCGACAAGCACACCACGAGGCCGTGGCGCGTGCCGCACATGCCCGCCAGCAGGTTGCGCGCGAAGCGCCGCGCGCCCGGGATCGGGTGGCGATGGAGGAAGGCGCGCTCGTCGGCCGCCACGAGGCACACGGGCGCCTGGATGTCGCGCGCGCGCAGCGCGCCGATCCAGCGGGCCGCCACGTCCAGCTCGCGCTCGAGGGGGCGCGTGGCCATCAGCGCCTCCTCGCTCGCCTGCGCGGCGTCGCGCGCCAAGTCGCGCAAGCGAGCCTCGTCAGCCACCGTGAACGGCGCGCGCGCCTCCGCCAGCGGATCGCCGTCGAGGTCGGACAAGATGCGCCTGTCGCGCGGCAGCTCGCGCTCGCTCCACCACGGTCCGCTGGCGATCTCCCAGTGCTCGCCGAACTCCTCCTCGGCGAGGCGCGCGGCCTCGATCACGCTGGTCAGGACGACCCGACGACCGGGCGACCACAGGAGGCGCGCCACCCCTTGCACGCCGAACAAGTCGCAGTGGACGTCGGCTCCCTCGGAAAGCCACGCGATGTTGGCGCGATCGGCGACGAGGATCGCGTCGGCGCCGCGTCGCTGCAGGAGGGCGGCGAGGCGCGCCTCCTTCTCCGGGTCGGGAGCACGAAGGCGCGCCATGGTTCGCGTGGCCGATGGACGCGCGTCAGTTGCGCACGATGGCGACGAGTTCCACGTCGAACACGAGCATCGCGGCCGGCGGGATGACGGGCGGGCGGCCACCCGCGCCGTAGGCGAGCTGGTGGGGGATGAGCAGCTTGCGCTTGCCACCGATCTTCATCGAGGCGACGCCCTCGGTCCAACCCTTGATGACGCCGTTGAGCGGGAACTCGGCCGGCTGGCCGCGATCGACCGAACTGTCGAACTTCGTGCCGTCGAGCAGCCAGCCCGAGTAGTGCACGCGCACCACCGAGTTCGCGCTCGCGGGTTGCGCGCCGTCGCCGACCTTGAGGTCGAAGTACTTGAGGCCGGAGGGCGTGGTCGTCCAGTTGCCCGCCATGGCGTCGCCGGGGCAAGTCCAAGCGGGGATCTCCGTCGGCGTCGCGACGCCGGTCTCGCCATCGACGCTGACCTTCCAGGCCTTGTCGCCGCCGACGCACTCGACCGTGTAGACGGCCTTGCCGTCCTTCAGGGCCAGGTCGGCGCGCACCGCCTTGCCATTGACCACCTTGGCGGCGTTGGCGGCCGCGTCGGACAAGCCGACCTTGGCGGCGTCCGTCAGGCGGTACAGGTCGGCGGGCGTGGGCGGGAGGTTCGTGTAGTCCTTCTGGGCCAAGGTGTAGGTGGCGGCGGCGGCGAGCCCGGCGAGGGCCGCGACGGCGAGGAGGGTGGTCTTCATGGGTGTGGTTCGCGCCGTGGTGCGCATAGGAGGCGCAGCGGCGCGCGGATGGTAGCCGAGCACCGCCGTCGGGACACCACGCTGGGCGCCAAACAGCTGGGGCGGAATGCGGGCAACGGTTCAAGTTCGGCTGCGCTCAATTGCGACATACTATCCAGCATCGATGGTCGCCCGGGCAGGCGCGACCGCGGCAGGCAGGCCGCAGGGTGCGAAGAGAGGGCAGTTGGGCAGTCGAACCGCATTTGCGCGGGCGCGGCGGCGCCGCTTCAGGCGAGGCTTCACGCTGGTCGAGTTGACGGTGGCGATCGCCGTGCTGCTCGTCGCCGTGCTGTCCACGGGAGTGGCGCAGTTGTCGGCCATGCGCCTGCAAGAGGGCGCCAAGGAGACGACCTGGGCCAACGTCGCCTTGGAGTCGGCCATGGAGTCGCTCCTCGCGCACAGCCTCGACGACCTCGCCACCGCGCACCCCGCCGGCCAACCCATGCCCGGCTTCTCCGCGCCCGGGATCACGGACTTGGTGATCGTGCCGACCTATCCCGGATGGACGCCGGGCGCGATGCCGCCGGATCCCCTGACCATCGTCGCCACGGCCACGTGGACCGACCGTCGCGGGCAGGAACGCCGCGACACGCTGCGGGGGATGAAGACGCGATGAACCCTGCCACGCGCATCGCGGCGCGCCGCGCGCGGCGCGGCTTCACCTTGCTGGAGGTGGCCATCTCCTCGTCGGTCTTGTTCCTGATCACGGCCGCGCTGGTGCAGCAATTGGAGGCGACGCGCCGCCTGGCCTTGGTGGCGCGCACTGGCGAGCGCCTGCACGCCGGCGGCACCAGCGCGCTGAAGGCGGTGGGCGACGAGCTGCGGCGCTCGGCGCGCACGTGGGTGGATGGCGTGGAATACCCGCTCTTGTGCGTCGATGGCGACAACGGGCAGGGACCCGACTACCTGGCCCATCCGCCGGCGAACGAGCACGCGGACGAGGGTGAACCAGACCATGGTCCCAACGTCGAGCTCGCGTGGGCGCGTCCGACCCTGCGCCGCATCGCGCAGGGCGCCGACGGCAGGAACCATTGCCTCGACTGCTCGGAGGACGAGATCGACGGCGAGATGTACCACGACCCCGACGAGTCCGATGGCGACCACGTGCGGGTCTACCAGGCGCCGTACATCGACCCCGCCACGGGGCTCGTGCGCTGGTCGGACGAGTTGGGATCGCTGGCGGTCGTGCCCGACGCGCGCGGCCGCAATGCGCTGGAACTGCGCGTCGCCGGCGCGCGGACGAAGACGCTGGCCCGCGACGTCGAACGCATCCAGTGCGACACCAGCGCCACCGATCCGGTTGGGGTGCCGGTTGGCGCGGTGCGCGTGCGGCTGTGGCTGCGCTCGCGGGACG
The DNA here is from genome assembly GCA_041157565.1 of Planctomycetota bacterium. Classification (GTDB taxonomy): domain Bacteria; phylum Planctomycetota; class UBA1135; order UBA1135; genus SXXH01. The sequence continues at coordinate 3,937 of JBEBCR010000472.1, forward strand.
AGACCGGCGCGGTGCAGCGCTGGAGCGGCGAGAGCATCGTGCACTTGAGGAACGAGTAGGGGCCGAGGGGCGCGGAGAGGAGCAGGACGGACGATGAAGACCATGCGAGGACTGGGGAGCGCGCGACGCTCCCGGCGCGGGGCGGCGCTGCTGTACGCGGCGTTCGGCGCGCTCTTGGCGGGCGGGATGGTGGCGACTTCGCTCAGCCTGTCGCTGTCGGCGAAGAAGACGGCCGACGCGCGGCGCGAGCACCAGGCCGCGCGCTTCCTCGCCGAGGGCGGCACCGAGGCCGCCAAGAAGGCCATCCAGCAGGCGCTGGCCAATTGGGAGGACGTGCCCACCTCGGGAGAGGTCGACATCGACGGCCGATCGGTCGCGTGGGAAGCGCGGCCCACGGGCTACGACCACGTCGAGGAGGACGAGTCGGGCATCCAGACGCAGGTGCTGGGCTACGAGGTGCGCGCGCGAGCCGTGGTCGACGGCACGACGCAGGAGTCGCTGCGCTGGATGAACGCGCGCATCACGCCGCTCTTCCAGTTCGCCGTGTTCTACACGAACGACCTCGAGGTCAATCCAGGCGCCAACATGACCATCAACGGCCGGGTGCACACGAACGGCGACATGCACCTGACCAGCAACGGCGCGACCTTGACGCTCAACACGAACTACGTGCGCGCCGTGGGCGACATCCGGCGCAACCGCAAGGACGACCCGAACAACACCGGCGGCACCGTGCGCATCCGCCAATGGGTGGCCGATCCCTTCAGCACGGCCGAGCCCACCTCGTACTACACGATGTGGTCGAAGTCGCAGATGACCTCGATGGGCATCGCCAGCACCAGCGGCTTCGACAGCCGCTTCACCCAAGGCCACGACGCCGACCTCGACGGCTCGTTCCTCGAGGAGGGGGACCTGCTGCCCTTCGGACCAGGCGCGCTCGACTACTGGGGGCCTCCCGAAGGCTACGCCGGCGGCGGCGGCGCGACCGTGCAGTGCTCGGACCACGACGTGGGCGAGGCGGTGGTGCCGCGCATCGGTTCGATCGCCATGTACGAGGAGGCGGGCGGCGGCGACTTCGTCTTCGACGCCGCGACGCAATCGCACGTCCCGGCACCTGGCGGCCCGGGCACCGGCACGCACTCGAAGGGCTTCTACCACGACAACGCGGGCCTTTCGATCGTGGTCGAGCCCAATGGCACCACGTGGAAGGCCTTCGACCAGAACGGCATCGAAGTGACCACGAGGATCTCGGATGCTGGCGCCGTGACCTTCAAGAACATGTACGACGCGCGCCAGGCGAACGGCGCGGCGGGCACGGTGCGCGTGCTCGACATCGACATGCAGAAGCTCAACGCCTCGGGCAAGTGGCCGGCGAACGGGCTCCTCTACGCCGCCCACAAGGGAGCAACCACCGGCACGAACTCCAAGGGAGTGCGCCTGTCGAACGGAGCCACGCTGCCCGCCAAGCTGACCGTCGCCAGCGAGAACGCCGTCTACGTCAGGGGCGACTACAACAAGGGCAGCTCGACCGTCGCCAAGAAGCCGGCCGCCGTCATCGGCGACGCCATCAACCTGCTGTCGACTTCGTGGAACGACACGAAGACCCACTCGAGCGGACTGCCCGTCGCCGCGGCGACGACCTACAACATGGCGATGATCTCCGGGAACCAGGACACCGTCGGTTCCAGCTACAACGGCGGCCTGGAGAACCTGCCGCGCTTCCACGAGAACTGGACCGGCAAGGCGTGCAACATCAAGGGTTCGCTGGTCAACACCTGGAACTCGGCGCACGCCACCGGACAGTGGGTGTACGGCGGGAACCGCTACACGGCGCCCAACCGCAACTGGACCTACGACACCGACTTCAACGACGTGTCGAAGCTGCCGCCCTTCACGCCGCGCGCCGTCTCGGCGGTCGACGTGGCCCAGTTGTGAGCGGGAGGGCGCTGATCGCGCGCCCCCTTCCCTGCGCGCCGCGCTTCGTGTAGACGAATAGGCACGGAGGAGCGGCGATGGACGGCCAGGCGCGCATGCGATCGGACGAGGCGAAGCAGGAGGGCGGCGTCCTTCCGCGCCTGGAGTCTTGGGTGGCGCGGCGCGAGGGTCGACCCGGCTGGGTCGCCTCGGCGCTGCGCACGGCCTTGCTGTCGGGACGCGGCTTCGTGGCCGACAAGTGCCTGTTCCGCGCCTCGGCGCTGACCTACACGACGGTGCTGTCGCTGGTGCCGCTGCTCGCGCTGGCCTTCGCCGTGGCCAAGGGCTTCGGCTTCTACGGCGCGCTGCTCGAGGACAGCATCGGTCCGTTCCTGGACCGCACCTTCGGCCCGCTGCAGGACACGACGCCGCTCGTGGTGCGCGAGGCGGGCGCGCACGAGATGCGCGTGGCCATCGAGCAGGTGCTGCGCTTCGTCGAGCGCACCGACGTGTCGGGACTGGGCTTGTTCGGCCTGGTGCTGC
>JBEBCR010000473.1:0-3949 GCA_041157565.1 Planctomycetota bacterium
GTTGGCCACGGCCGCGCCGCGAAAGTGGTTGTTGGTCACCACGGCCAACTCGTCCACCTCGCCGGCGATCCTGGCGGCCCGTTGGTGCAACTCGTCCAACTCGGCGGGCCCGTATAGGTAGTCGTAGCGCGCGTCGCGACCCACCCCTTGGCGGAACCAAGTGGCTTCGTTGCGGCCATGGAGGCGCAGGTAGCCCCGCGGCGAGAACGGCGCGAACCAGGCGGGCGGGTGGTTCCACGACGACGGCAGGTCGATGTGGGCCACCGTGACGCCCAGGCCGCGCAACGAATCGAGCTGCGGCGGATCGAACCACGAGCGGTGGCGCAGCTCGATGGTGAGCGGCCAAGGGTCGAAGAGCACCTTGAGCCTCCCGATGCGGCGCAGGTTCGACGGCGTGGCGTGGTAGCTGGCCGGGAACTGCGCCAAGAGGCTCCACAGGCGGCGCGCCTTCCACAACGGCCCGAGCCCGGCGCGGAACTCCTCGACGAGCCGCGACCATGTCGAGGGATCGGCGGGCTCGGGCGCGTGCGTGAACTCCTTGAGCAGCTTGGCGCTGAAGCGGAAGTCCTCGCGTGCCGCGGCCAGCTGCACCCAGCGCTGCGCGTGCTCGGCGCGCGGCGTGGCGTAGAAGCTGGCGTCGATCTCGACGAGATCGAACCAGCGCGCCATCCACGCCAGTGGGTGGAATCCAGGCGGCTTGTGGTCCGGGTAGACGCGTCCCTCCCAATCGGGGTAGGACCAGCCGGCGGGTCCGATGCGCGTCACCAATCGCGCACCGCCCCCACGCGATCGAAGGCGCGCCGCTCGGCGTCGAGCAAGGCGTCGCGCACCTCGCGCGTGGCGCGTTCGAGTTCCTCCTCCCCACCGTCGCGTCCGACGCGGATCGGCGCGCCGTGCACGAGGGCGATGCGGGCGAAAGGCTTGGGCACGGTGAAGTTGTCCCAGCTGCGCGCGCGCCAGGCGCGGTCGACGCCGAAGCCCAGAGGCACGATGGCGCGGCCGGTGGCGCGGCTCATCCAGGCCAGTCCGAGGTTCATCGCGTGGCGCGGACCGCGTGGTCCATCCGGCGTCACGACCAGAGCGGCGCCCGAATCGAGCACGCCAAGCATCTCGCGCAAGGCCCGCGCGCCGCCGCGACTGCTCGAACCACGCACGACGCCGTAGCCGAAGCCCTGCAGCAACTTCTCGCTGACGTCGCCGTCGCCGCTCATCGACACGAGCACCTGGAAGCCGCGCCGGCCGTACTGCGGCAGGCCGCACACCATGCGGCCGTGCCACAAGGCCAGCAGGCAGCCGCGATCGGCGCGCAGCGTGTCCTCGAGGTGGTGGCGATCGAGCAGCTCGAGGTTCCACGAGCGCGACAAGGCCTCGAGCAGCGGCGGCAGCAGCGTGTCGCCGAGCGCGACGCCGACGCGGCGCCGCGCATGCTTGAAGCGACGACGCAGCGTCGGCCTGCTCGTCACGGCGCCTTGATGTCGTCGCCGGCGCCGCGCTGGTCGACTCCATCCGGCCCGGTGGAGCGCAACGCGTAGCTGGCACCGTCGACGGCGGGCTCGTAGACGAAGGCGCGATTCCACGCGTCGAGCGGCACGCGCTTGTCGGCCAGGAACCCGTCGGGGAAGGCGTCCGTGCCGCGCAGGAGCTCGTCGAGCGTCGCGGGGAAGCGGCCTGCCTGCGACTTGTACACGGCGAGCGCCGTCTTGACGCCGCGCAAGGCCTTGGTCGTGCGCGCCGGCGACTCGTCGACGACGGGCACGGCGGCCTGCTCGACCAGCTTGGTCTCCAGCACCTCGGCCTCGGCCGGCCGCGCCGAGCGCGAGCTCATGCCCGCGTACATCATGCCGGCGAGCATGAGCGGCGTCTCGGGGCCGATGCTCGACACGCTGCGCGAATGCACCAGCGACGGCCCACCCTCGCGCGCGACGCGACGCGACCACGAGCGGGTCGGCTGCAGCGCGCCGAACAGGTCGACGCTCGTCGGCAGGAGCTCGAGGTCGATGGGCTCGGTGCCGCCTTGGGCCAGCATCGGCACGAGGCCACGCGCCTGGTCCCACAGGCCGCCGAGCAGCCGCGACCAATCCATGGTCGAGACCTCGAAGGCGCCTTCGGCCTGCATGGAGGCCAACGCGTGGGGCGCCGAACCCTCCTTCTCGTCGATCAGCCGCTTGACCTCGCTGCGCGCCGTGGTGGGCGAAAGGGCGAGCAGCACGCGGTCCCCGCTCAAGGCGACGGTCGGGCGCATGGTGAAGTCGACGGCACCCATGGCGCCCATCGGTCCCGCGGGCGCGGGCGAAGCCTCGGCGGGCTTGGCCTCCTCCTCCGCCGCGAAGACCCACATGGGCTGGCGGCGGTACGGCTTGGAATCCACGCGCTGCTTGGGATCGGCGGCCAGCACGGCGGCGGCCTTGGCGTCCATCGCCTTGATGAACGCCTCGCGGTCGAGGGCGCGCATGGCGACGACGAGGCGCGGCGGCGCCTGGACGGCCTGCATCAGGGCCGGATAGGGCAGCAGGTAGACGGCGCAGGTCTTGTCAAGTGTTTTTGACAAAGCGCCCGGGCCGGCCTGCGGCGCAGGCAGGCCGAGCAGGCGGTCGAACAGCGGTTCCAGCGCTTCGGGCGCCATCGTCGTGGTCCAGGCGCCCACGGCCTCGGCCGGCACCATGGCGGTCGCCGAAGCCGGCACGGGCTCGGCTCCCATCATGGCGTCGAGCTCCTTCGCCGGGCCGATGCGTTCGACGAGGCTCTCGGTCGCGAAGCGCGCGCCGTCGAGCTCGACGCGCCACTTGCCGCGCGCGCCGACGAAGGGCAGGAAGCCGGCGGCCCACTTCTGGAGCTCGAGCACGCCGGACAACGCGCCGAACTCGGCGGCGCCGACGGCCTCGAGGTCGGACCAGGCGCGATAGACGAGCGCGCCGGAACGAGCACCCAGTCCCTCGTCGTCGAGGCGCGAGGGATGCGCCGCCATCGACGCCTCCGGGGCGAGCGCGGAGAGGTCGGCCGGCTCCATGGCGCCCATGCCGGCGACGATGCGCGCCCCCGACCGCACCGACCATCCCGCCAGTCGCATCTGCATGGCGTCGGCCTTGTAGCGCGCGACCTGCAGGTCCTCTCCGAGCAGGCGCACGGTCTCCGGCTTGGCGTCGGCGACGACAAGGCTGCCGATGGCGCGCAAGGCCTGCTCGGCCGCCGCTTCGTCGGCGAAGTCGGCGACCATGAGGCCGCGCATCTCGCCGCCCGCGGGTTCGAGCCCGGACATGGACATCGACATGCTCTTGGCCGCGGACCATGGCCAGAAGCGGTCGTCGGGACGCGACGGATCTGCCTGCGGGAGCATCCCGTCCATCGCGGCGCGCAGGTTCCAGCCCATCTGCTTGCCGAACGCGTCGAGCTTCGCCATCGGCTCGCCCGTCACCATCGCGACCATGGGCGCGGACTGCATGGCGTTCCACGCCGCCCGCGCGTCGGCCATCTCGAGGTACAGGTCGGCGTCCGCGCGGTGGAGCTGGCGCTGGTCGAGCGGCGCGAGCGCCAGCAGACTGACAAGGAAACTTGACAGCATGGGATCAGAGGCCCGCCCAGGCCTTGAGCGCCGGTTCCTGCTTGGAGATCTCGGCCTCCAACGCCCTCGCCAGCGGATCGAGCGCCTTCTTCTCCTTGCCGGCGCGGAACGCCTCGAGGAAGGCCTTGTTCTTCTCCTGGACCGGCGTCGAGCCGCCGTCCTGGATGAAGGCCACGAGCAAGCCGGCCTCGTTCAGCAGCTTGGCGCCGTCCCCTCCCATCGACGCGTCGAGCTTGAAGTCGAAGATCTGCTTGAGCTGGCGCAGTCCGCCCTTGGAGGCGATGTTGCCCACGCTCCACTTGCGAGCCCATTGCTTGTCGCCGCCCTGCTTGACGGTGGGATCGGCGAAGTAGCGCTCGGCGTAGGAGGCCGCGCCGTAGCGGTACCAGC
>JBEBCR010000474.1:0-3565 GCA_041157565.1 Planctomycetota bacterium
GGCGAGGGATAGCAGGCAGAGTCGCTTCATGCGGAGCTCCAGGCGCCGTTCCAAGCGCGGGACGATCCCGCCTTGCCGGCGCGCGCAAGTCTAGCGCCGTCGGCCCCCGGCGCGGCTCCGAATCGGACCCGCGACTCCGCGCGTATGCCCGACGACCATGAAGCCCATCGTCCTCGCCGCGCTCGTCGCGCTTGCAACCACCTCCTGCATGTTCGAGTCCAAGGTCGAGACCACCGCCGAAGCCGCCAGCGCCAGCTTGCACCAATTCAAGGCCGTGGCCCTCGACGGCACGCCCACGGACCTGGCCCAGTACAAGGGCAAGGTCGTGCTGGTCGTCAACACCGCCAGCGAATGCGGCTACACGCGCCAGTACAAGGGCCTGCAGGAGTTGCACGCGTCGCTCGAGTCGCGCGGCTTCACGGTGCTCGGCGTGCCCTGCAACGACTTCGGCGGCCAGGAACCCGGCAGCGGCAAGGACATCGCCGCGTTCTGCCAATCGAACTACGGCGTGACCTTCCCGCTGCTCGAGAAGCAAAGCGTGAAGGACGGCCCGCAGCAGTCGCCGCTCTACAAGTGGCTGGGCGGCGCGACGGGCAAGCTGCCCGGTTGGAACTTCTGCAAGTACCTCGTCGGCAAGGATGGCGCTCCGATCGCCTTCTACAACTCCAACACCGCCCCGGATTCCACCGAGTTGGCGCAGGCCATCGAGGCGGCGCTCGCCAAGTGAGCTAGCGCCTGCTCTGTCCTAGCGACCTGGGCCGGTCGTTGGTTGCAGTTGGCGCGGCTTGACTGTCCAACTGTGATCCACGATCGCGGCTTGCGTGGCATCGCCGCTGCGGCGTGCACGCTCGGCGCTGCGCACGAACTCGACCTTCGTTTCTTCGGGGCCGACGGACACGCGCAGCGCACCCGGGCTGCCGAGGATCACCCCGGAGGTGTACCCGTATTGCGCGGCACTGTTGGTGCCGCCGCGCGTGTTGCCAGGTTGGGGCACGCACTGGTACACGACTCCGTCGAGTTGGTTGTGCACATACAAGTGGTCGTGACCATGGAACACGGCCGCCACCTTGTGTTCGACAAGCAGGGCATGGATAGGTTGCTTCCAACCCGGTCGTTGCGTGGCGAAGGCCTCGACGCCGTCTTCGCCTTTGCCACCCCACTCATACCAACCTGCCGATTCCACGCCACCGCGTGCATCGCGTCCGCGACCGCCCACGAGGTGGTGCGTGTAGACAAACACATACTTGGCCTTGGATGCAGCGAGAGTGGCGGCCAGCCAATCGTATTGCTTGCGACCCAAAGTACGCGTCCAGTTGTCGCTACCCTCTCCGCGCCCACGCACGGTCGTGTACCAGAATGGATCGAGCACGATGTGCAGCGCATCTCCCCAGTGCCATGCGTAGTAGTCCTGTACTTCACCTACGAGTGGATGCTTGTCGTCGTTGCCACTGTAGATGCCGCCAGTGACAGGTGACGGGAAGAGATTGGTGCGCAGCCTATGCGACCAAGCGGCCATGCTGTCTGGGCCATCTGCTTGGTAGCCGCGTTCTCCATCATGATTGCCGAGCATCATGAACAGCGGCGTGGAATGCCCAATCCGCCCGAACCAATAGCGCTGCGCGAAGTACTGCGGGCGCGCCTGTCGGAAATCGCGGCGCTTGTCGACCATGAATGTGTCGCCGAGATCGACGAGGAAGTCTGGCTTGTCCGCGAGCGCATTCGCGAGCGTCCACGCGAAGGTGCTCGTGTCCGCGTTCGAATCCAAGTGCGAGTCGGCGAACACCGCATAGCGATAGGGTGCACCGGGCGCACGCTGTGTGTGGAAGCGGTACAGTTCACTTGACTGCCATTCGCCCGCGCCCACACGCCACTGCCAACGATAGGTGTACTCCGTGTTGGGCTCGAGTCCTTGAAGCACAAAGGACTGCGCCGTTTCAGGCACCAGCTTGGCCGTCGCAGTCGTGGTCGTGGGCTTGCCAGAAGCGGCGGGCGCGTACTCGATGCGGCCTTCGATCTCGGACCAGCTCAGTACGCTCACCGTCATGTCCGTGGCCCCTGGCCGCGCCAGCACGATGTCCCACGGATGCTCGGGGATTTCGTCATGGAAGTCCTCTTCCACGCGAGCCTCGCGGCCATTGGTGCGACCCGCACCGCGACCTTGGCCACGCTCTTGGCCACGCTGTTGACGCGCGGGAGCTGTCAGCTCCTCTCCGGCGATCGCACCGTCACCGTTGCCATCCGACTTGGCATACATACGCGTCGAAACAGCCACGAGCTCGGCGCGTGCGATGGCACCATCGCCATCTTCATCGAGTTCCTTGGCATGCAAGCCAATGAACCCACCCATCGCTAGGCGCGGCGGTCGGGCCGCTTGTTCCTTGGCATCGAGCACGCCGTCCTTGTTGGCGTCAAAGGCTTCAAAGGCGGCCTGTGCTTGCGTCAGCATCTCTTCGCGCCCCAGCTGGCCATCACCATTCGCATCGATCTCGCTGGCGTGCGCAAGGATCCACGGCAACTGCGGTCCGCCTTCGGCGGGGCCGCGAGGACCGCCCTGTCCGCCTCCGCCCTGTCCGCCTCCGTTTTGTCCGCCGCGACCACCTTGGCCGCCACCTTGGCCTTGGCCGCCGCGTCCGCCGCCTTGCCCTTGCCCGCGGCGCTCGCCGCCGCCCTCGCCGCCTTCACCGGCGCGTCCGCCCTCGTTGCCGCGCCCGCCACCGGTGCGCTGCGCTCCGTAGACTTCCGTGCGCTTGGTGCTGTCGGGTGCCACGAAGTCGAACTGCCAGCGGCCGTCCTCAAGCGTCTTGTAGTCGACGCGGTGCTCGGCCTTGTTGAGCGTGTAGCGCAGCGACCACGCGTTCTCGCCCGTCGACTTGTGTTCGACGATGCTCGCGCCGCGCAGCGCTTGCAGCGCTTCACGCACGCCCGCGGCGCGCGGTTGCGGATCGATCTGATCGCCAACGACATCGACCACGCCGCGCACGCCGCCGTTGATGTAGGGATACTCGAGGCTCGAGTGATAGTGGTACAGCCCGCCTTGCTTGGCGTGGCCGTTCAACTCGTCGAGCTTGTCGGTCGCGCCCAGCGGACACGTCTCGGGCTTCCGCGGGTCGAACAACCCGTAGAGCGGGAAGCCGTCGAGCGCATGACCCAGCGGCGAGTCCTTGCCCAAGGTCTCCAGCAGGTGCAGCGGCGCGACATGGTAGTGGTAGTCGTCGCTGCGGCCGCAGTGGCCGCCCCACTGGTCGAGTTCGCCGATCTTGTAGGCGTCCTCGCCGCGATTGTTGAGCGCGTTGAAGATCGGAACGCCGTTGGCCGCCAGCGCGACGGCACCGCGCATCAGCGCGGTCTTGCCCGACACCGGCTTGTCCGCGAGCTTGGGCGCGAGCGGGATGCGCCACGCGTTGTCGCCCGTGTAGGGTTGCGGCAGGGGCACTTGCTGCTGCCATGTGCGGATCCCCGCCATCATCGGGTGCGCGGGCCAGCCGCGGCTCTCCACGTACAGCCAGCGCTCGTCGCGGCGCGTGCGCACCTCCGGCGCGAACGCGTCGTAGGGGAGGTTCGCCGA
>JBEBCR010000475.1:0-18464 GCA_041157565.1 Planctomycetota bacterium
AAGATATTTCGCCATTCAGGGGCACTTGGCGCTACAGCAACCCCGTCGCAAAGCCCGATGTAGGCTGTCCTTGCGCAGGCTACGAAGCCTGTGGGACACTCCCCTCCGCGCGCCAAGCAGACCATGCAGATCCTCGGCATCTCGGCCTTTGGACGCGACCGCGCCGCCGCCTTGGTGAAGAACGGCGAGGTCGTGGCGGCGGCACGCGAGGACCGCTTCACGCGCGAGTCGGCCGAGGACGGCTTCCCGCACCGCGCCATCGCCTGGTGCCTCGAGGAGGCCGGCTCGAGCCTCGAACAGCTCGACTTCGTCGCCGTGGCGGAGAAGCCCATGCGGCGCTTCGAGCGCGGCTTGGAGACGGCGCTGGCCCTGGCGCCCTGCGCCTTCCGGCGCTTCACGGCGGCCTTGCCGACGCAGCTCGGTCGCCGCCTGACCATGGGGCGCGAGGTGGACAAGGCGCTGGGCCTCGACGGCAAGCGCTACATCTGGATCGAGCAGGCCGAGGCGCACGCCGCCGCCGCGTGGCACGCCACGGATGGCGCCGAGGCGGCGATCCTCGTGATGGACGGCGATGGCGAGTGGGCCGCGACGGCGCTCGGCCACGGCCGCGACGGTCGACTCCACCTCTTCGAGGAGCAGCGCCACCCCCACAGCCTCGGCCTCGCCTGGCAGGCCCTGGCGAGCCACTTGGGCTTCGCGCCCGTCGGGGGAGCGCGCAAGGCGATGGACCTCGCGCGGCTTGGCGCGCCGAAGCTGCGCGCCGAGCTCGAGCGGCACTTCCTGCGCCTCGTCGACGACGGCTCGTTCGCACTGTCCCTCGAGTGCATCGACGAGAAGGACGGCGCGACGACGACCAGCGCGGCGTTCCGCCGGCGCTTCGGCGCGGCGCGCCACCCGTACGACCCGCTGGTCGCCGCGCACAGGGATCTGGCCGCGTCGCTGCTGGCGCTGCACGAGGACGTGCTGCTGCGCGCGGCGCAACGGTTGCACGCCAAGACCGGCGCGGCGCGCCTCGTCGTGTCGGGCAGCCTCGCCGCCTGCGAGTCGGCGAACGGTCGACTGCTGCGCGAGGGCCCGTTCCGCGAGGTGCTCGTGCAACCCGCCGCGACCGGCGGGTCTCTGGCCTTGGGCGCGGCGTTGCTGGTCGAGCGGCAACTCTTGGGCGGCGCGCCAGCGCGCACGAGCCCCTGGCTCGGTCCGCGCGCGTCCGCGTCGCAAGCCAAGCAGGTCTTCGCGGCGGAGAAGGCGGCCGTGCAGGCGCTCGATCGGGCCGCGCTCGCGCGCGCCGCGGTCCTCGAACTGGCCGCCGGGCGCATCGTCGCGTGGTGCCAAGGGCGCGCGGAACTGGCGGCGCACACGCTCGGAGCGCGCTGCCTGCTGGCGGATCCGCGCTCGAACGCCGTGCGCGACCGCATGGAGCTGCGCGTGCGCTTCCAGCAGAGCTTCGCGCCGTTGCGCGCGCTGGTGCGCGGGGAACGCGCGGCCGAGTGCTTCGACGCGCCCGCCGGCGCGGACCTCGGCTCGGGCTTGTTCGAAGTGCGCGCCAAGGAACCGACGCGGCTGCCGGCCGTGTGCTCCGCCGACGGCATGGCGCGCGTGCAGGTGGTCGACGCGGCGAGCCAACCCGAGCTGGCGGCGCTGCTCGAAGCGTGGGAGCGCGAGAGCGGCGTGCCGGTGCTGGCAACCGAGGGCTTCGCGCTCGGCAGCGGACCGCTCGTCCTCGACGCGCGCGACGCCTGGATCACCTTCATGACCGGCGAGTGCGACGCGTTGGCGTGGGGCGACGCGTGGCTGCTCAAGCGCGAGCAGCCCTGCGAACGCGAGGCGCGCCGCGCCGATCCGCGCGTGGCCGACCCCGCCAACCTCGACGACGATCCGGCGCTGCGCGAACTGCTGCGCTGCCCGGCCTGCGGCGGCGCGTTCGAGTTCGCCGGCGTCGAGGCCGCGTCGTGCAAGGGCTGCGGCGCCAGGCGCGTGCGCGAAGAGGGCCTGTGGAAGATGTTCCAGCCCGACGCGCCCTTCGACGGGGACATCACGCAGATGGTGAAGAGCTTCTACGAGGCCCACCCCTTCCCCGGCTACGACGAATCCGACACCGCGCAGACCATGGTCGAGGAGGCGCGCGCCGGCATCTACGCGCGCCAGCTCGGCGAGCAGATCCCCTTCAACGGACGCGTGCTCGAGGTCGGCTGCGGCACCGGCCAGCTGTCGAACTACCTCGGCATCGCCGCGCGCACGCAGTTCGGCGCGGACCTGTGCCTGAACTCGCTGCGCCTCGCCGAGGGCTTCCGCTCGCGCCAGCGCCTCAACCACGTGCGGCTGGTGCAGATGAACCTGTTCAAGCCGTGCTTCGCGCCCGAGAGCTTCGACGTCGTCCTGTGCAACGGCGTGCTGCTGACGACGAGCGATCCCGAAGGCGGCTTCCGCTCCATCGCGCGCCTCGTCAAGCCGGGCGGGCACATCATCATCGGCTCGTACAACACCTACGGGCGCCTCGGTGTCGACGCGCGCCGCGTGTTCTTCCGCCTGACCGGCGGCCGCATGCGCTGGGTCGACCCGTACATCCGCAAGGTGCGCATGAGCCCCGAGAAGGAGGACGCCTGGTTCCACGACCAGTACCTCCATCCGAACGAGACCAAGCAGTCGATGGGCGAGATCCTCGGCTGGTTCGACCGCGCGGGCATCGAGTTCGTCAACGCGGTGCCGAAGACCACGCCCTGGGAGGCCTACACCGAGGAGGAGCGGCTCTTCGAGAAGGCCTCGCGCGGCGGGAAGTTCGAGCGCGCCCTCGTGCAGCTCCAGATGATCAAGACCGGCAACCAGGAAGGCGGCTTCTTCATCATGATCGGCCGCAAGCCCGGAGGTGGCGCATGATCACGCCCAGCTGGTCGCCGACCGAGAGGCAGCTGAAGCAGTTCGCCTGCGCCGCGCCGGTGGGCTTCGGGCTCGTCGGCTGGATGCTGGCGCGCTTCGGGCTGCAGCCGTGGTGGCCGTGGGCCGGCGCGGGCTTCGGCTTGCTGCTCCTCGCCGTTGGGCTGGCGCGTCCGCTGGCCCTCAGGCCGCTCTACGCGCTGGTCATCGCGCTGGCGACGCCGATCGGGTGGCTCGCCAGCACGCTATTGATGCTCGTGTTCTACTACCTCGTGGTCGCGCCCACGGGCCTCGTCTTCCGCCTGTTCGGGCGCGACGCCCTGCAACTGCGCGGCGGCGGAAGCCGCTGGCGCACGAGGCCCGAGTCGCGCGATCCCGAGAGCTACTACCGCCAGACCTGATGCCATGACGCAGAACGACATCCAGCGCTCCAAGGAGGCCGAGGCCTTCGCCAAGGCCGCCAAGGGCGGACGCCAGTCCTTCCTCGGCGAGTACATGCACTTCCTCAAGAGCACCAGGAAGTGGTGGATGGCGCCGCTGATCTTCCTCCTGCTCCTGTTCGCGCTGCTCCTCGTGCTCGGCTCGACCGGCGCGGCGCCGTTCATCTACACGCTCTTCTGAGCGTCGCCGCGTCGCTCGACGCGAAACGACGACGGCGCGCATCGTCCGATGCGCGCCGTCGTCGATCGTTGGCGGGGTAGGCGGATCAGCCTTGCTGCTCGCCGTCCTTCTTCTCTTCCTTCTTCTCCCCGTCGCCGCCCTTCTCGCCTTCCTTCTTCTCGTCGCCTTCCTTCTTCGCGTCGTCGTCCTTCTTTTCGCCGTCCTTCTCCTCGCCTTGCGGCTTGGACTCGTCGGCGGGCTTGGACTCGGCGGTCTCGCCGGCGTCGAGCTTCTTCTCGGCGGCGGGGCGCGGACGGATGTGCGCGTAGTAGAGCTCCTTCTCCTTGTCGTAGACCATGCGGCCGTCGACGAAGGCCCACTGCACGTAGGTGGAATAGTGCAGCAGGTCGCCGTCGGTCACCAGCAGGTCGAAGTCCTTGCCGACCTCGAGCGAACCGACGCGGTGCGAGATGCCCATCATGCGCGCGGGGACGATGGTGATCGACTCCAGCGCGGCCTTCTCGGGCAGGCCGCCGCGCACGGCGAAGCCCGCCTCGATGGTCAGCATGCGGATGTCGCGCCCCTCGAGGCCGCCCAGGTCGATGCCCTCGGTCGGCGGCGTGACGGCGACCATGCAACCGCTCCTGTGCAGGATCGCGGCGTTCTCGATGCTCGTGCCGCCCGAGGCGGATTGCTGCTCGTCCTTGCTGCGGCGGTCGCGAGCGGTCAGCACGACACGCGCGCCGGCGCGGCCCAGCTCGTCGGCCACGGTCCAGCCCTCCTGGCAGCCGTCGATGATCGGGCGGAAGCCGAACTCCTGCGCCAGGCGCGCGATGCCCAGCAGGTCGTCTCGGTCGGAGGCGTTGAACTTCGCCTGCGTCTCGCCGCGCAGCACCGACAGCACGCCGCCGTCGATGCCGGTCTTCTTGGGCTCGGGCAGGTCCTTCTGCTCCTTCGACTTGCGCTCCCACTCGCGTTGCTCGCGGATGTAGCGCGCGGCCTCGACGAACTTCTCGCGCAGCTCGCTCTTCGTGCGCGGGTTGCGGCCCGACCACGACATCACGGTGTACGCGCGCTCGTTGACCACCGCCCCGTCGACGCTGAAGCGCTTGAGCTTGACGGCCGAGCCGCCGACCCCGGTGGTGGTGATGCCGGCCGCCAGGCCCAGCACCATGCGCGAGCTGAACGGGTCGATCGTGTCGTCGAACTCGGCCATGGCGTTGCCCAGCAGGCCTTGCGACGAGATGGCGACGAGGCCCGGATAGACGCGCATGCCGGCCACGTCGTGCACCTTGGCGTCCTTGGGGACGTCCAGGTCGTAGCCGATGGCGTGGATCCTGCCGTTCTTGCCGAGGATCGTGGCGCCCTTGAGCACCTCGCCGGTGCCGGTGTGGATGTCGCCGCCGACGACGGCGACCCACTTGTCCTCGACCTTGGCGTCGTCCTTCTTGCCGTCCTCCTTCTTGGCGCCGGCGGGAGCGGGATCCTGCGCGCGCGCGGGCGCGGAGGTCGCGACGTGGGTGGAGGCGGCGACGAGGAGCAGGGCCGATGCGCGGAGGAAGTACTTCACTGGTTCACCTCGCCGTGGACGAATTCGCCGTCGAGCATGACGGCGGCGATCTTGGTGCTGGCCTCGAAGGGCGCGCCGGTCAGGAAGACCAGGTTGGCGTGCTTGCCCTTCTCGATCGAACCGACGAGGTCGGCGACGCCGGCGACCTCGGCCGCCTCGAGCGTCATGGCGCGCAGGGCGACGTCGGCCGGCATTCCGGCCGCCACCAACTCGCCGACGTTGGAGCGCCAAGCCTGGTGGTCGCCCAGGCTGTCGTTGCGCGGGATGAAGACGACCTTGCCGCCGGAGCGGTGCAGTTCGTGCGGCAGGTTGCGCGTGCGCAACGTGCCCGCCGTGACCGTCAGGACCGGCTCGACCACGCAACGCAGCTGCTTGTCGCCGATGCCGTCGACGTCGAGCTCGTGGGTCTTCTTGTCGAAGACGTAGTAGAGGTCGCTCTCGCGCTGCAGCACGAGGCGCAGGTCGTAGGCCATCTCGTTCTTGCCCAGCGCGTCCTGGAAGTGGAGCCAGTCGGAGGCCTGCGACAGGGCGACCAGCCCGCGCTTGGCGCCGACGCGCATCTCGAGCCACGGGCGCAGCTTCTCGTCGGGCTGGGGCGGGACGAAGCCGTCGTCCTTCTTCTCGTCCTTCTTGTCGTCGGACTTGCCCTCCTGCGCGGCGGGATCGAAGGACTTCTTCTCGTCGGCCTTCTCGTCCTTCTTCGACCCGCCCTTCTTGTCCTTGTCGAACTTCTCGCGCGCCTTGGCGACCTTGTCGTCGTACTCCTCGACCTTCTTGAAGGCGTCGGCGATGCGCCGCTTGGACGGCGAGTCCGAGCGCACGACGATCTTCACGTACTGGCCGTCCTTGAGGACCATCTCCTCGACGGTCCCGCCCAGCGGCCGGATGGCGACGGATTGGCCGCTCACGCCGTTGCCCGCGGGGTACAAGGCCAGCGTGGTCACGCCGTGCTTGACGACCTCCTTGTAGGCCGGCGACTTGGGCCACAGCTCGTCGATCGCCTTGACGTCGGGGCTGTTGTCGTCGCCACCTTCGCTGTCGCAGCCCAGGCGCGAGTAGCAGTTGACGAAGCCCGGCACGACGGTCCATTCGGGGCGGTCGAGCACGGGGATGCCGCGCTCGACGGGCAGGTCCTCGCCGACGATGGCGATCCTGCCGTCCTCGACGAGGATCACGGCGTGCTCGACGACGCCGTGGGACACGGTCTGGGCGCGGCCGACGCGGATCGCCAGGGTCTCGCCGGCGAGGGCCGGGGCGGCGAGCGCGGCAGCCAGGGCGATGGTGGTGCAGGTCTTCATGTTTGTCGGGATCGGGCTGCCGGCGCGGTCAGAACCATTGTCCGTCGCGCGCGCGGTCGTACTGGAGCGCTCCGTCGATGTAGACGCGCTCGACCCGCGAACGCGGATCGAGCGGGGAGCCGGTGGACAGGACGATGTCGGCGTCCTTGCCCGCCTCGAGGCTCCCGAGGCGGTGGTCGAGTCCGAAGACGCGCGCCGGCGCGATGGTGCAGCCGCGCAGCATCTGGTAGTCGTCGGCGCCGTAGCGCGCGGACATGGCGCCTTGCAGGAAGAGCTCCTCCTGCGGCAGCACGGGCGAATCGGTGTTCAGCGACAGGTCCTTGGCGCCAGCCTCGAGGTACTTGGCGGCGGTGCCGGTGATGGCCCCGTCGCGCGTGGTCATGTAGTCGACCACGCGCGGACCGGCGTTGATCGGCGCGCCCGTCGCCACGATCCAAGGCGCGACGGCGTGGGCGTCGAAGCAGCCGTGCGACAGCACGCAGCGCGTGGCGTACTTCTCCTGCCACATGCGCGCCGCGGCGGCGAAGCCATCCGAGCCCGCGCAGTGGATGAGCACCGGCAGCTCGCGCTCCATCACCTTGGCGAGGTCCTCGTGCGAGAGGTCCTCCGCGTCGGCCGCGCGCAGCGCCTTGGCGCGGTCGGCGGCGTCCTCGAGGATCCACGCCAGGCCGGCGCGCGTGCGGCCGAGGTCGCCGGCGCCGCGTTCGGGGTTGTACGACTGGGCCACCTTGAGCCCGCCGACCCGATGCAGCACGGCGTCCTCGAAGGCCGCGTCGACCTTCGTCTTGTAGATGACGCCGAAGCCGCTCATCGACGTGCCGCTGCCGGGGATGCCGTAGAGCGTCGTCACCCCTCCGGCCACGGCGCGACGCACCAGCGGATTGCCCGGGCGCAGCGCGGTCATGGCGCGCAGCTCGCCGTTGACCGGCAGCACCTTGTCGTTCGTGTCGCCGAACCCGCCGCTGTGGATGTGGCTGTGCAGCTCGACCATGCCGGGCGAGGCCCACAGCCCGTCGGCGGGGAGCGTCTCGTAGCCCGCCGGCGCCGCGCGCCGCGGCCCGACCCAGGCGAGCTTGCCGTTCTTGACGAGGATCGTCGCCGGGGCGTGGATGCTGTCGCCGTCGTCGAGCGTGAGCGCCTTGGCGCAGTGGATGGCGACGCCGCTGTCGCCGGGACCGAGCTCCAAGGGCCCGGATGCCTCCCTCCCGCCCGCGACCGCGCCCGACGACCGGCACGCGGCGAAGAGCGCGAGGCACGCGACGGCCGCGCCCGCGCGCATGCGCGCGCCGGCGTTCCGCTCGTTCGTGGTCCTCTCGTCGCCCATGCCGTCCTTCGTCGCCCTTGCCGCCTCAGTAGCGGCGGATGTCCCGCTTGGTGTCGTACACGCGCCGTCCGCCGATGAAGACCAGCTCGACCGTGTTGCGCTGGTCGATCGGGTCGCCGGTGACGACCACGATGTCGGCCTCCTTGCCGACCTCCAGGCTGCCGACCTTCTTGTCGATCCCGGCCGTGACGGCGGGAATGATGGTCAAGCCGCGCACGCTGTCGGCGTTGGAGTCGTCGAAGCCGTAGCGCACGCCCATCGTGGCCTGCAGCGACAGCTCCTCGCCCGGGATCACGGGCGCGTCGGTGTTGAAGCCGATGCGCTTGTGGCCGGCCTTCTGGTACTCGGCGGCGATGCCGAGCAAGGCCTCGGGGTTGCTGACCGTCCATTGGATGAACTGGCGCGTGGGCACCTCGACCACGCGCGGGCCGAGGATGGCCTGCACGCCGAGCTGCTCGGCGAAGGCGGCCAGCTTGTAGCCCGCCATCTCGCCGTGGTCGATGTACACGTCGATGCCGAAGCCCTTGCGCACCATGGTCAGGGTGCTGAGCACGACCTGGTAGATCTGCGTGTGGGTCGAGATCTGGGTCTTCTTGCCGAGGAGGTCGCGGAAGATCTGCAGGTCGAAGTTCTCGACCGGCTTGGGTCCGCGGCCCTCCTCGTGGTCCCGCCATTGCTGGGCGTGGAGCATCCCGCGCTCGAACATGTCGCGGGTGTTCCAGTTCATGAACGAGCGGCCGACGCCCATGACCCAGCCTTCGGGGTTGCCGGCCTGCGCCAGCTTCATCGAGCCCGGATCGCGCACCAGCGCGTCCTCGTACTTGTCGAGGCCGGTCTTGATCAGCACGCCCTGGCCGCCGACGTTGACGCCGGAGCCGGGGATGAACAGCACGGTCGTCACGCCCGCGGCCAGCGCCTTCTCCAGCGCCGGGTTGGCGGGCACCACCGAGGTGGACACGCGCAACCCCGGGTTGACCAGGTACACCATCTCGTTGATGTCGAACGTGCCGCCGATGTGGCTGTGCAGGTCGATCATGCCCGGCATCGCCCAATGGCGGCCTAGGTCCTGCATCTCGAAGCCGGCCGGGACCGGCGTGGTGCGCGCCGGGCCGACGCCGACGATGATGCCGTCCTTGACGAGGATCAGCGCGTCGTCGAGGAACTGGCGACCCTCGAGCGGCACGGTCAGCGCCTTCTTCGTGCGCAGCGCGAGGCCGGGGCCGCCCTTCTCGCCCGCGGCGGGCGCGGCGACGACCTTGGCGACGGGCGCCTGGGCGGCGGCCGGGATCGCCGTGGCGCAGCAGGCGAGCAGCAGGGATGCAAGGCGCGTCGGGTTCACCACAGCCTCTCCTCCATCGCGTCGTAGACGCGCTGACCTTCGATGTAGACGCGCTCGACCGAGCAGCGCGGATCGACCGGGTCGCCGGTGGTCACCACCAGGTCGGCGTCCTTGCCGGGCTCGATCGAACCGACGCGGTGCACGATGCCCGCCGTCAGCGCCGGCACCCACGTCAGGCCGCGGATCGTCTCCGCGTCCCGGTCGTCGAGGCCGTACTTGACGCCCATGGCGGCCTGCAGGGACAGCTCCTCCTGCGCCACGACGGGCGCGTCGGTGTTGAAGCCGATCTTCGTGTGGCCGTTCTTCTGGTACTCGGCCGCGATGCCGAGGATGGCGCCGTCCGTGTCGAGGATGAACGACTGCGGATCGACCACCCGCGGACCGAGGATGGCGTTGACGCCGATCTTCTCGGCCAGCGGCGCGAGCTTGGAGCCGTGCCACTCGCCGTGGTCGATGTACACGTCCAGGCCGAACCCCTGGCGCACCATCGTCAAGGTGGCGAGCACCACCTGGTAGCGCTGCGTGTGCGTCGACACCTGCGTGCGCTTGTCGAGCAGGTCGTCGAAGACGTCCCACTGGATGTCGACCGGCGCCTTGCCGGCCTTGTGCAGGGCCGCATGCGCCAAGCCGCGCTCGAACGTGTCGCGCGTGTTCCAGTTCATCAGCGAACGGCCCACGCCGATCGCCCAGCGCTCGGGGTTGCCGGCCTGCGCCAGCTTGAGCGAGCCGGGGTCGCGGATGCGCATCTCCTCGAAGGTCGACAGGCCCGTCTTGAGCAGGATGCCCTGCCCGCCCATGTTCGTGCCCGAACCGGGGATGAGCAGCACGCTCGTCACCCCGCCGGCGACCGCGCGCTGGAGGAGCGGGTTGCGCGGCGTGATCGACGCGCTGCCGCGCAGCTCGGGGTTGGTCAGGTAGACCATGTCGTTCAGGTCCCCGAGCCCGCCGGCGACGTGGTTGTGCAGGTCGATCAGGCCCGGCACGATCCACTTGGCGCCGAGGTCGACCACCTCGTAGCCCTCGGGGATCGGCGTCGAGCGCGCGGGCCCGACGGCCTCGATCACGCCGCCCTTCACGAGCACCACGGCGTTGTCCGTCCAACCGCGACCTTCGCGGCTGGTGCCGAGCACCTTGCGCGCCTTGACCGCCAGGCCGCGCTCGGAGAGCTTCGCGCCCGGTCCGCGCCGCCACAGGTCGGCCTCCTCGCTCGCGCGCGCCGGGACGGCGGCGCAGGCGAGGAACGCGAGGGACGACCAGAGCAGCGCGGCGGCGGGGCGCATCAGCGGATCTCCTTGCCGGCGACGAACGCGCGCAGCACGCTCGTGGCGGGCTCGAGCGGGGCGCCGTCGAGCAGCAGCACGTCGGCGTCCATGCCGGCGGCGAGCAGTCCGACCTTGTCGTCGATGGCGAGGATGCGCGCGGCGTCGGAGGTCAGCGCGCGCAGCGCGGCGGCGGGGCCCATGCCCTGCGACACCGCGTAGGCCGCCATCAACGGCAGGTCCGCCGCGCCTTCCTCGGCGAGGCTGTGGAACGCGACCGGGATGCCGGCCGCGGCGAGCTGTTCGTAGCGGTTGATCGGCTCGAGGCCTTGCGTCGGGTCGACGTACTGGATGCGCTGCGACAGCAGCACGCCCGCCACGCGGCCCTGGATCCGGTCGAGCACCTTCCACGCGTCGCCGGCGCCGACGAGCACGGGTTGGATGCCGTGGGACTCGAACAGGTCGACGCACGCGACGATCTCGTCCTCGCGCTGCACCGCCACCAGCACGGCGCCTTCGCCCATCATCGCGCGGCGCAGCGGCTCGAGCTCGGGATCGACGCCCGGCGCCTTGGGGGCGCCCTTCGCCTCGTCCTTCTTCTCGTCCTTCTCCTTGCGCTGCTCGCTGCGGCGCGCGACGAGGACCTCGGTCGAGGTCTGCGCCAGCTCGACCTCTGCTGCCTTCGCGCCCACCGAGACCTTGGCCTTCCACTTGCCGTCCTTGGCCTCGCCCTCGATGGCGATCGCCCCCGCCGCGCAGGCGCCCGACAACGGCGCCTTGTGGCCGTCGCGCGCGCCCGACACGGAGACGAGCTCCGCGGACACGAGGTCGCAGCGCAGGCTGCCCTCGACCTTGCCGGAGTCCTCGACGAGCAGCAGGCGGATGCGCGCCTCGACGCCATCCATGGCGAGCTTGCCCTCCCACGAGCCGGTCACCGGCTTGGGAGGCTCCTCCTCGCCCTTCTTCTTCTTCTTCTCGTCCTTCTTGGGCTCTTCCTTCTTCTCGCCCTCGGCCGGCTTGGCTTCGTCCTTCTTCTCCTCGCCGTCCTTCTTGGCCTCCTCCTTCTTCTTCTCGGGCAGGGGAGGCGGCGGCGGTTCCGCCTTGGGCGGCGAGTACGCGGCGAGCTTCGCCTCGTATTCAGTCCACTTCTTGGCGTAGTCGGCGGCCTTCTTCAGCGCCTCGGCGACGCCCCGGCCGGATTCGCGGCGGTTGGCCGCGCTCCACGACAGGCGCACCGCGCAAGGATCGTCGACCACCTGCACCGACAGGTCGTCGGCCGCGGGCTTGTACGCCATCACGGGGATGCCGCTGCGCGCGCCGGAGCGCGGCGTGAGGCCAACCGTGGTCACGCCGGCCATCGCGACCTTCCTGTCGGCGAGGTCGCCCGGCTCGACGATGCGCGACATGGATTGGCGCTGCGCCGGCCCGCGGTTCGAGCCCTCGAGGCCCAGATGCCCCAGCGCGTCGATCATGCCGGGCATGGCCGCCTTGCCGCGCACGACCATGGCGCCCGAGGGACGGCCGACCTTGCGGCCGACCTCGACGATGCGTCCATCGCGCATGAGCAGTTCGCCCGGAGAGAGCACGGTGCCGTCGCCGACGTGCAACTCGTCGACCGACAGCACGATGGGCCCGCTCTGGTAGCGCGCGCCGGGCTCGCGCGCGGCGGCGCGGTCGGCGGCGGAGAACGCCAGCTCGCCGTCGACCCACGTCGCCAGCGTCGCCGAGCCGGACTCCATCGGGTGCCCCGCGAACACGGCGACGTCGCCGTCGAAGCCCGGCGCGAGGCGGCCGACGCGCCGGCCGACGCCGAGCACCTCGGCGGCGTTCCTCGTCACGCCGAGCAGGGCCTCGTCGGCCGACAAGCCGCCGCGGCGCAGCAGCGTCGCGGCGAAGCGCACCTCGTGCGCGCCCATCGACGGCGAAGGCGCCAGCGCCACTGCCACGCCGCGACGGGCCAGTTCGGCCGCGGCGTCGTAGCGCCGCCAGTCGTCGCCCGCGTCCTTGCCCTGGTCGCGCGGCGCCGCGTTCGGCGTGTAGTCGGCCTCGACGACGACCGCGAGGCCGCTCTTGGCGACCTCCTCGGCCACGAGGGCCGCCTGGTTGGCCCCGTCGATCACGATCGGCAGGCCGCTCTCCTTGGCGAAGGCGAGCAGCGCGCGGATCTCCTCGGCGCTGTCGGCGCCGATGCGCCAAGGCGTCTTCGCCTCGAGCACCTCGACCAGCCCGGCGCGCAGGTCGGGACCGTACTCGGCCTCGAGCCGCGCCACGTCCTCGCCCTTGCCGAGGCTGGCGAGCTCCTGCAGCGCCACGATGGCGCCGATCAGCGACTTGGGCAGCTGGGCCTGCTCGAAGCCGAGGCCGACGTCGATGGTCGCGGGGATCGGCGGTTCCCACCAGCCGCGCACGGCGCGCGCCTCGGCCGTGATGGTGCCGTGCACCATCGCGGAGGCGGCGATCACGCGCTCGGGGCCGACGGGTCCGGCGAGCTTGACCACCGCGCCGCGGCCGGCGACGAGGCGACCGCGCGCCGGCGCGATGTAGGCGCTGGTCACGCCTTGCTGCAGCGCGAACAGGTAGCTCTGGTGCTGGTCGAAGCCGTCGACGGCGTCGACCAGCAGGTCGGCCGTGCGGCCGCCGCCTTGGCCGTCGCCGTAGGACGAGTCGGCGGCGACGAGCCCGGGCACGATGACCGCCTCGGGCCCGTAGTCGACCACGCGCAGGCCGGCGGGCACGGCGACGTCCTTGCCCACCGCGACGATCTTGCCGTCGACGACGACCACCACGGCGCCACCCGTGTGCACGGCGCCGTCGCTGGTGTGGATGGTGCCGGCGCGCAGCGCCACCGAGCCGCCCGCGCACAGCGGGGCGGCGCAGAGCGCCGACGCGGCGAGTTGCAGGAGGAAACGCATCGCGTCAGTCCTTCTTCTCGGTCTTGTCGCCCTTGTCGTTCTTCGCCGGCTTCTTCTGGCCGCTGTGCGGATCGACTTCCTCGTCCGGCAGGCCTTGCTGCGCGGCGCCCAGCTGCTCGACGCCCTCGAGGAGCTGCTTGGCGCGCGGGTCCTTGCTGCGGTCGTAGACGACCTCGCCGTCGAGCACGACGTACTCGACGCGCGCGGTGGCCGAGAGCGGGTCGCCGCTCGCCAGCACCACGTTGCCGTCGAAGCCGGGCGCGAGGCGGCCGACGCGCTTGCCGAGGCGCAGGATGTCGGCGGCGGTCGAGGTGACGGAGGCCATCGCCGTCTCGCGGTCGAGTCCGTAGGACACGCAGGTCGCGGCCTGGAACCACAGCGACTGCGAGGTCGAGTTCAGCGACTGCAGCGCGAAGCGCACCTTCTTCCCGGCGAAGACCGAGGGGATGAAGGTCTCGTTCTCCTTGCCGTTCAGCGGATCGCGCTCGGTCCAGACCATGTTCGGCCCGAGGACCACGGGCACGCCCGCCTCGGCGATGGCGTCGACCGCCTTGAAGGAGTCGCCGTCGAGCACCAGCACCGTGTTGGCGAGGAAGCCGTTGTGGCGCGCGACCTCGAGGGCGAGGTGCACGCTGGCGGCGCCGTCGCACTGCACGAAGGCCATCAGCTTGCCCTCGACGAGGCGCAGCATCGGCTCCTGCTTCTTGTCGACGAGGCCGCGGCCGACGATCTCGAAGCCCGAGAGCTTCCACTTGGCGACGCCTTCCATGGCGCGGCCTTCCTTGTTCTCGGGCTTCTCCGGGTCGCGGCCCTGGAACAGCGCCTCGCGCTTGGCGGCGTCCTTGCCGTCCTTCTCGTCCTGCATCAGCTTGGCGAGGTAGCGCTCGACGTCGGCGAAGCTCTTCCTGAGCATCATCGCCTGCGTGGCGCGCGAGCGGCCCATGCGCGAGCCGGCGACGATCTTCAGGCCGGCGTCGGGCTTGATGGTCATGTCCTCGACGGTCATGCCGAACGGACGCACCACGCGGCCCTGCGCGCCGACGACGCACATCGGGCCCTGCTGGATGTTCAGGGCCACGATGCCCTGGCGCAGCGAGTCCTCGAAGTAGAAGTTGATCGGGTCGATCGAGTCGCGCACGTCGAGGAACGGCGCCACCTCGATGTTCTCGTTCGGGCGGTCCATGCCGCGGTTGGTGTGCGCCTCGACGAAGCCCGGGAAGGCCGTCAGCTCGGGGTGGTCCAGCAGCTCGGAGTCCCAGCGGGTGGCCGCGCCGGCGGCGACCTCCTTGATGCGGCCGTCCTCGATGACGATCACGCCGTCCTTGATCTCGGCGCCGTTCATCGTGATGACGCGGCCCGCCTTGATGGCGATCTTGCCGTCGCCGGCGAGCGCGTCGACGCTGAGGAGGGACAGGGCGGCGCAAGCGAGGGCGCCGGGCAGGATGTGTTGCTTCATCGACATGGAAGTGGTCGGGGGTGTTTGCGTTGGTCTCTTTGGCGCGGGAGCGGGAGCGGCGGAGCGGGGCTCAGTCGCGGCCGTCCCACACGAGCACGCCGTCGACGATCACCGCCACGACGCGCGAAGTGGGTTCGAAGGGTTCGCCGTTCCACAGCGCGAGGTCGGCGTCCTTGCCTTCCTCGAGCGAACCGACGCGGGCCTCCGCGCCGACGAGGCGCGCGGGCGTCGAGGTCACGGCCTTGAGCGCCTCGTCGAAGGGCAGGCCGCCCGACATGGCGGCGCCGGCCTGCGTGGCGAGGTTGGAGTCGTACGCGCCCGAGCCGTGCGCCGACAAGGCGAACACGACGCCGGCCTTGCGCAGCTCCTCGGCCGCGTTGCGCGGCAGGAACGCGCCCTCGCGCGTGCGGCCGGTGGCGGTGAACGGCGGCAGCACGACGGGGATCTGGTTGCGCGCCAGGAGCTGCGGCTCCTTCCAGGCCTCGGCGGCCGCGTCGATGACGACGCGCGGCTTGTCGAGGCCCTGCGAGCGGAAGAGCTCCTTCTGCTTGACCTCCTCCACCGCGTACACGGTGGTGCGGATGTCCTGCGTGGTCCACGCGGCGATCGACAGCACGAGTTCGCCCTTCAGCGCCTTCGTCAGCGTCTCGCGCTCGCCGCCCTCGTTCTGGCCCAGCGCCGTCTTGTGGAAGGCGCTGCGCCACTCCCACTCGACGCCCATGCGCGTCGTCGGGCGGCGCGCGTAGAAGTCGGTAGGGCGGCCGAAGGCCGGCGAGTTGCGCTGGCTGGGCTGCTGGCCCATGGCGCCGCGCAGCACCGAGTCCTTGCGCACGGTGCGCGCGGCGATCGAGTCCGCGCCGGCGGTCTTGACGACCTGCGACAGGCCGCCGACCACGTTCTGGTCGAGGGGCGTCGCCAGCACGGTGGTCACGCCGGACCTGGCCAGGCGGTCCCACTCGAGGCCCCACGGATCGAGCGCCTCGCCGTTCGACAGGCGCGCCGTGACCTCGTTGCTCTGCTCGACGCTCCACAGGATGGCGCCGGCGCGCGCGCCGAGGTCGACGAGGCCCGGCGTGATCGCGAAGACCTCCTCCGAGCCTCCGCCCGAGACCGAGTCGATCTTGCCGTCCGAGATGGAGACCACGCCGCCCTCGAGCACCTTGCCCGTTCCGACGTAGACCTTCCGGGCGGAGACGGACGAGACCTTCTGCCCGACCTTGCCCTTCTCGGCGTGGGCCGGGGCGGCGCACAGGATGGCCGCCGCGCAGGCGGCGATTGCCAAGTTTGCTTGACGCGGGATCATCGGACCTCTCCGTGCACCAGGGCGCCTTCGATCCAGACCGCCTTGGGGGCGCTGGACAACTCGAGCGGATCGCCGCTCCACAGGACCAGGTCGGCGTCGAAGCCGGCCTTGACGACGCCGGCGCGCTCGGACAGGCCGGCGATGGACGCGGCCGCCTTCGTCAAGCCGTCGTGCGCCGCCGCGCGCGGCATGCCGTGGCCCACGGCGAGCGCGGCCACGAGGCGCAGGTTCTGCCCGGGGTTGCGCGGGGCGTCGAGGCCGAAGCCGAACGGCACGCCCGCCTTGGCGAGCTCCACCGTGGCGAGCGCCTCGCGGCGCGGCTCGCCCGCTCCGCCGGCGTCGACGACCACGGCCAGCTTGGACTCGGCGATCTCCTTGGCCAGCTCCCCGGCGAGCGGAGCGCCCGACAGCGCGCCGGTCAGCTTGCGCTCGCGCGCGAACTCGATCGCGCGGCGCAGCTCGGGCTTGGACTGCACCTCGAACAGGATCGGCAGCTGGCCGCGCTTGGCGGCGAGCAGCGCGCCTTCCGGCTTGGCGAACAGCTCGGAGAGCATCTCGCCCTGGCGCGCGTAGGAGGTCGGCTCGCGGTTGAGCGACAACGCGCTGGCGCCGAAGACCACCGACAAGTGCGCTCGATCGGAGACGAGCGCGCCGCTGGTCTTCGCCACGGCGGTGGCGCCGGGCACGAGCTTGGCGGCCTCGGGCGAGACCACGACCGAGGTGATGCCCTGGGCGCGCAGGAAGGCGAAGGCCGGGTCGTCGCGGCGCAAGGCGTGCGCCACGCGGGCCTCGGGCATGGCCGCGCGCGTCGGGTCGAGCGCGGCGCCCGCGACGCCGACCTTGGTCCCGAGCGCCACGAGGCCGGCCGTCAAGTGCCCTTGGCACTCGAGGACCTGCACGCCCTCGTCGAGCTCGAGCTTGGCCGCCACGTCCACGATGCGCCCGTCGCGCACCAGCACCATGCCCTTGTCGATGGAGGTGGATCCGTCGATCCACACCTTGTCGGCGCGCAGCGCGACGTCGCCGCCGCCGAGCGCGAGGACCAGGAAAGTCGCCAGCATCATCGTCCCACCGTCCTCACTTCTGCTCCGGCGCGAGCACGACGCGACCGGCGGAGACCACGTACTCGGCCGAAGCGGCCGTCGACAACGGCTCGGCGCTCCACACCACGAGGTCGGCGTGCTTGCCCACCTCGACGGTGCCCATGCCGCGTTCGACGCCGAGCACCTCGGCGGCGTTGATCGTCACCCCCGCCAGCGCGTCCTCGCGCGGCAGGCCATGGCCGGCGAGCTGCGCCGCCAAGAGCGCGAGGTCGCGCGTCGCGTCGGGCGACATGCCGCCCGAGCCGATGGCGACCTTGACGCCGTCCTTGTCGAGGCGCGCCGCGAGCGACAGGTCGTGCATGTCGTACTCGTCCGGACGTCCCGATCCCATCGGCAGCGCGTTGACCAGCACGGCGACGCCGTGCTTGGCGAGGTGCTTGGCGTGGCGCGCCGATTCGGCGCCTCCGGCCACGACCACGCGCAGGCGACCGGCGTCCTCGAGGCCCGCGAGGAGCGCGCGCAGCTCGGCGTCGCGGTTGACGTGCACGAGGAGCGGCAGCGCACCGTCGGCCACCAGCGCCCACGCCTCGGAGTCCTCGTCGAAGCGCGGATCGGCCGGCTTCTTGAAGTCCTCCTTGTACTTCTTCTCCTCGAAGGGCTTGCCCTTCTCCTTGGCGTCCGCCTCGGCCTTCTCGCGGTCCTTCTTGGCCTTCTTGGCGTCCTTCTCGAGCTCGGCCTCCTTCTCGGAGACCTTCTTCCTCCACTCGGCGAGCTCGTGCTTGTGCTCGTTCCTCGCCACGAGGTAGCCGCGTCCCGAGGCGACCTGCGCGAAGAGCCGATCGACCATGTCGATGCGCTCGAACGCGTCCATGCCGCGTTGACCGGGCATCTGCACGAACTCGCCATCGACGACCTGGAAGCCGCCGGGCGCGCCGGCGCCGAGGCCGACGGTGGCCCACATGACCGCGTCGCGCGCCACGAAGCGCTGCTGCTCGTCGAGTCCTTCGGCGAGGCGCACGACGGCGCCCACGCCGCCCACGCGCGCGGCGAGTCCCGCCTGGGCGCGCACCGCGACCACGCCCGCGCGCAGCGCCTCGCGGCGCAGCTGCGGCTGCAGCCAGGGATCGACCGCGTCGGCCGAGCGCGTGGCCGGCGTGACGCCGCCGTCGGCGACCGACTCGGGGTCGACGCCCAGCGTGCTCCACGCGTCGATCAGGCCGGCGGACACCCACTTGCCGCGCAACTCCTGCGCTCCGGGCAAGGGCTGGAGGTCGACGCCCACCGCCACGATGCGGCCGTTCTTCACGGAGACTTGGGCGTTCTCCAAGACGACGCCGGGCTTGACGATCAGGTGCTCGGCGCGGATCAGCAGCGCATCGCCTTGCGCCGGCTCCTGCGCCCACAACGAAGCCGGAAAGCCGACGCCGGCGACGAACGCCGCGGCCAACCAGGCACGGGGGTGGTGCATGTCGTGCTCCAGGTGCGACAG